>JBDHYS010000198.1:0-4141 GCA_039811505.1 Paludibacteraceae bacterium
CTGGACAGACTTTTCCCTAATGATATGATTTTTAAGGAAATTGATATTGAAGATTTCGTTTTTGAAAATGAAAAATATCAATTGATTCCAAACGATATTTACAGAAAAGAACATGAAAAAGTGCTTTTTGAATTGGAATTTGGTGAAGATGATAATGCCGTTTTAGAGCACAATGTGATTCCAATTTGGGGAGTTCACGTAGTTTACAGAGTGAACAGGACGATAAAAAGATTTTTTGAAGTAAAATATCCGAATGTGGAGATTAAACACCATATTTTTAAACTACTAAAAGATAGAATTAAGAAAAATCAGGATAAAGTGTATGTAAATATTCGGAAAAATAGCATTGATGTGATAGTCGTAAAAGAGAATGGGCTGCAACTTGTGAATACGTTTGAGGTAAAAACAGATGAAGATAAAGTTTTTTTTATTATGAATGTTTACGAACAATTGGGTTTGGATACAAAGCAATTTCCACTTTTATTGCTTGCAAAAGATACAAAAAGCAACGAATTATCGAAACTTCTCGAAGGATATATTGAGCACATTGAGATTGATTGACAATGAGAATAATCGGAGGAAAATTTAAAGCTCGCAGAATTGCTGTTCCAACTTCAATTACGGCTCGTCCTACAACAGATTTTGCAAAAGAAGGTTTGTTCAATTTGTTGAATAATCGGATTGATTTTGAAGAGATTGATGTGTTGGATTTGTTTTCAGGGACAGGAAGTATAGTGATAGAACTCATTTCGCGTGGAGCAAAAACGGCAGTGGCAGTTGAAGAGAGTTCTCACCACACTTCTTTTATCCGAAAAGCAGCGGAAATCTTGAAAATAGATAATTTAACGGTATTAAAAGCAGACGCTCTAAAATTTATAACTTCAACCCGCATTCAGTTTGATTTTATTTTTGCCGATCCACCGTATGATTTGAAGAAAATAGAAGAAATTCCCAATCTGATTTTTAAAAATGAATTATTGAAATCAGACGGACTTTTCGTGTTGGAACATTCTGTTAAGAACGATTTCAGTTTGCATCCTAATTTTGTGTTTCATCGCAATTATGGAAATGTTCATTTTAGTTTTTTTGAATTAGAAAAGAATGAGGATTAAAGCGATAATTGCGTGTGTTTTGTGGGGTTCGGCATTTGCCGGAGCAAAAATTGGACTACAATATTCAGATCCAATATTTTTATCGGGCATTCGGTTTATCTTGGCAGCTTTGCTACTATTACCGGTGATGTACTACAAAAAAGTGGATATTTCTCATCATCTTTCTCATTGGAAATTCATTCTAACTTTTGCATTTATTCAAACTTTTTTGCAGTACGGACTTTTTTTCCTTGGAATACACAGAGTTACAGGAGCAATTTCTGCTATAATTGTTGGTTCGGGACCGCTTGTGGTAGCATTACTTGCCCATATCATTTTGAAAGATGATAAAATAACTTTCCGAAAGATGGTTGTAATTTTTCTTGGTTTAGCAGGAATAATTTTTATCAGTTGGGCAAAAGGTTTGACTATATCCGATGGTACCACATTTTACATAGGTGTTGGTTTGTTGTTTTTAAGTGTGATTGCCGGTGCTTATTCAAACATAATGGTAACAAAGAAGAAAAACGATAATATTTCTCCTTTTGCTCTTACAACTTTTGCACATTTTATTGGTGGTGTGATGCTTTTGGTTGTTTCGCTGATTGTAGAAAAACCAGTAATAAAAGATTTTCCGGTAGAATTCTACGGAGCATTGTTGTGGTTGGCTTTTATTTCAGCTACTGGATTTTCAATTTGGTACGGATTGTTAAACAGACCGACTGTAAAAGTTTCTGAGCTAAATATATGGAAATTTATCATCCCAATTACAGGAACGGTTTTAAGTTGGCTGTTTGTGAAAGGCGAATATCCTGATTTTCCAACTATTTTAGGCGTAATTATTATCAGTTTAGCACTTATATCGACACAAATGAATAACTTTGCAGTTAGAACAAAAAAATAAATACACAATTTTATATTTATAGAAGTTTGTAATATGAATTGCACATTTAATAAAATCAACGTACTCTTAAAATTGACTTTTTTATCTCTTCTAACACTATTCACATTTCATTTAGAAGCAAAAAAGACAATAAAATCAGATTTTAAGATCTCCGAATTGCGAGTGGAGCCCACTTTTTGGTGGACAAATATGAATAATCAGACATTGCAAATTATGCTACATGGAAATAATATTTCTAAATATGATGTAAATATTGAGCATAAAGGTGTAGAAATAATTGAAAAAACTGCAACTAATAATCCAAATTATATTTTTCTTTATCTTAATATTGACAAAAAGGCAGAAGCGGGAGTTTTTGATATTGTGTTGAAAAATGGGAAAAGTGTGAGAAAAATTGCGTACGAATTAAAAGCTCGTCAGCCAAACTCTGCTCAACGTGAGAGTTTTAGCGAAAAAGACAATGTATATTTGGTAATGCCCGATCGTTTTGTAAATGGAGATACAACGAATGATTTTGTAGAAGGCTATCATCAAGGAGTTGATAAGTCTGATTTGGCATTTCGACAAGGTGGCGATATTGAGGGAATAATTCAAAAACTTCCTTATCTCTCCGATTTGGGAATTACCGCACTTTGGACAACTCCGCTTTTTGACAATAATGATACTGAATACTCATACCATCATTACGCTTGCACAGATTATTATAAAATTGATCCAAGATTTGGGGATAATGCTGATTATTTGCGTCTTTCAGAAAAAGCTGCCGAACATGATATAAAAATGATAATTGATGTGGTGCCAAATCACTGCGGAATAGACCATTGGTGGGTGAATGATACTCCTGATTCAGACTGGTTTCATAACTGGGAGCATTATACACCATCAAATTATCGAATTACCGGTTGGACTGATCCATATTCGAGTAAAGCTGATATGAAGCAATTGACAAAAGGGTGGTTTTCGCATAATATGCCCGATCTTAATTTAGAAAATCCTCTTCTTTTTGATTATCTTAAACAGGTTTATATTTTTTGGATTGAGTATGCAAAAATTGCCGGAATGAGAGTGGATACTTATCCCTATAACGACATTCACACAGCATCGAAGTTTGTAAAGGCAATTACGAATGAATACCCAAAAATGAATGTTGTGGGTGAATGCTGGGTGAAATCGCCTTCTGAAATAGCTTATTATCAGAGCGGCAACAACAATAAAGATGGATTTGAATCAAATCTGCAAAGTGTGATGGATTTTGTTTTGAAAGATAAACTGCAAGAATTTAACAACGAAGATGAAGGTTGGGAAACCGGAACAGCAAAACTTTACAGCCATTTTGCACAAGATTTTGTTTATCCTAATCCTAATCTTATTATGAATTTTGTTGATAATCACGATATCGACCGACTTTCAACAGCTACCAAAGGAGATATTGATAAATACAAAATGGCATTGGCAATACTGATGACTACAAGAGGTTATCCGCAAATATATTACGGAACTGAAATAATGTTGGAAGGGAAAACAGGCGATTATCAGGGGCATAGATTTAATTTCCCCGGAGGCTGGAAAGACGACAAACGTAATGCCTTTGAAGCAAAGGGGCGAACCGATTCGGAAAATGAAATTTTTGATTATTTGAAAAAACTTCTAAATTACCGAAAGGAAAATAAAGTGTTGCAATCGGGTAAAATGATGCATTTTATTCCTGAGAATGGCATTTATGTATATTTCAGATATGACGAAGAACGAACCGTTATGGTTATTACCAACAACAATAATGAGAATAAAAAATTGGACACCAAGCGATTTGAAGAACGATTTAAAGATTATGAAATGGGTGTCGATATTATAAGCAGAATGGCTTATGACATAAAAGAAGCAATCGAAATAGAGGGAAAATCTGTTTTAGTGTTGCAGTTGGGACATTGGCTATAATTCAATCCATGATTTTAAGTAAAACAATTCTGTATTAATTATTTGTAAGTTATGAAGCTGAAAATTATAAAATTATCAGATTTGAGTAGAAGATTGCTTGCAACTTTTATCCGTTTCCCACTTACTGTTTTATTTATCCTTATACTTACAGCAAAGCTCATTTATATTGTAAATAACGACAGCGACATACCTAATATGATGTTATTTTCCA
>JBDHYS010000199.1:0-4137 GCA_039811505.1 Paludibacteraceae bacterium
TCAAAATAAGAAAGAAAATCCTCTGTTCTCAATTCTACAGTTGGAAGCTCAAAATGGACGCGGACCGGTTGTCGGTTATGCAATGGGTAGGGATACTGCAACAATTAACAGATATTTAAGCCTAAAACAAGTTAAAGATGTACTACCAAGAGATTTAGGATTGCTTTGGAGTGTGAAAGCTATTGATGAAAACGAACAATATTTCCAACTTATTGCCATCAAAAATTCAAATCGCGATGGACGCGCTCCGCTTACAGGGAGTGTTATCACGAAAGCCGATATTGAATTTTCACAACACGCTTCAACACCCGGTGTAAGCATGTCGATGAATGCCGAAGGTGCAAAAGTTTGGGCTCGTATGACAAAAGAGAATATCGGAAAATCAATAGCCATTGCATTGGACGGACATATATATTCTTTCCCAACAGTTCAAAATGAAATTACAGGTGGACAATCTAATATTTCCGGAAGATTTACGCCGGAAGAAGCAAAAGACTTGGCAAACGTTCTGCAATCAGGAAAAATGCCTGCACCGGCTCGAATTGTTCAAGAAGACGTGGTTGGTCCTTCATTAGGAGAAGAAGCTATTAGCAGCGGTTTATGGTCATTTGTGGTAGCGTTTCTTTTGGTTATGATCTATATGATTATTTACTATGGTTTAATACCCGGACTTATTGCCGATAGTGCATTACTTGTAAATGTGTTTTTCTTAATTGGAATTTTGGCTTCGTTTGGAGCTGTGCTGACGTTGCCTGGAATTGCCGGTATTGTGCTGACGCTTGGAATGGCTGTAGATGGAAACGTTCTTATTTACGAACGTGTTCGAGAAGAGATGGAAGCAGGTAAAAATATGAAACGGGCCGTTCAAGATGGATTTAACAATGCTATTTCTGCTATTATTGATGCTAACGTTACTACTCTTTTAACAGGAATCGTATTGTTTATATTTGGTCAAGGTCCAATTAAAGGTTTTGCTACTACATTAATAATTGGTATTATCACATCCTTTATTACTTCTGTGTTCTTCACCAGAATGATGCTTGATTTTTATGCCAATAAAAAAGACGCAAAACAACTTCCATTTTCAATAAATATAACTAAAAACTTTTTACGTAATTTAAAGATTGATTTCATCGGAAAACGTAAAGCTGCTTATATTATTTCAGGAACTTTAATTGTAATTTCTCTTTTGGGAGTAGTATTCAAAGGTATGAATTATGGAATTGATTTTAGTGGAGGACGTAATTATATTGTACAATTTAAAGAGCAAGTTTCACCAGAAGCAGTGAGACAAGTTTTAACAGGTGCATTTGATGAGGTGCAATCTACTGTTATTAGTATTGGTACAAATAAAGATAAAGTTCGTATTTCAACTAAATACTTAATTGATGACCGCTCGGAAGATGCAGATGATATTGCATTGCAAAAACTTTATTCTGGACTTCAGCCGTTACTTGGAGATGGCGTTGATTTTGCAACGTTTAGTTCACAAAATTTGGTAAGCTCCCAAAAAGTAGGTCCAACAATTGCAGATGATATTAAACGTGCTGCGGTTTGGTCTGTTGTGATTGCGTTATTATTAATTTCTCTGTATATTCTTATCCGTTTTAGAGATTTCGGATTCTCTGTTGGAACGCTGATTTCATTGGCTCATGACGTTATTATTATTATTGGAGCATTTGCGTTGCTTTGGGGAATAATGCCGTTTTCGATGGAGCTTGATCAAACATTTATTGCGGCAATTCTTACTTATTTAGGATTCTCGGTTAATGATAAAGTTGTAATTTTTGACAGAATTCGTGAAAATAAAACACTTTATCCAAAACGTGACACAAGGGAGTCGATAAACAGAGCTTTGAATGACACCTTGAGCCGTACTTTTAGTACTACTGCAAGTTTGGTTGTAGTGCTTATTGCAATTTTCTTCTTTGGAGGAGATTCAATTCGAGGGTTTATCTTTGCAATGTTGTTCGGAACGCTTTTAGGGGTTTATTCTACTCTCTTTATTTCAGTTCCAATAGCACATGATATAATTGTAAAACAAAAAATTAAAAAAGGAATTCAAGAACCTTCTGCTAAATAAAAATATTTATTTGAAGTTTATATATTAGTAATATATTGTATCAGTAAGAGCGATTTGTATAGATTTATACAAGTCGCTTTTTTTATAAAATAATAAATTTTTGCTCATATTGAATTATTTTATATTTTTGCCTTTGTTATTAACAAATAAAAATGAAACAATATGGGTTTTGTAAAAGAATTTAAAGAATTTGCAGTAAAGGGTAATGCTATTGATTTAGCAGTCGGTGTTATTATTGGTGGAGCTTTTGGTACAATCGTAAACAGCATTATTAATGATTTAATTATGCCTTTAGTTGGTGCGATAATTGGCAAGCCAGATTTTAGTAGTTTGTATTGGGTTATGAAAGGGGATGTTGCTCCCGGATTAACATTGGATCAAGCACGTGAAGTTGCTGATGCTACAATTTTCGCTTACGGTAATTTTATTACTGTTGCTATTAATTTCTTGTTATTGGCATTGGTGATTTTCTGGATGGTGAAAGCAATTAATAAATTGAAGAAAAAAGAAGAAGCTGTGCAAACGACACCAGCTCCATCGGCAGAAGAGACTTTATTGGGTGAAATCAGAGATTTACTAAAAAGTCAAAAATAAGATTTAAATGAGAAAAGGAGGTTTGATTAATTCAGAACCTCCTTTTTACTACCACATTTAATCCTTCGGGGACAATTTTTATTTTTATCTCTTTTCCCATTTGAATTGGATCTCCATCAAGATGAAAAGGACTATTTGAGTTTTGCAAAAGCGTAATTTCCTTTGTTCTCAATGTGTTGTATTGCAGATCTTTGTGGATCGTCTTCGTAAATAGACGAATTGCAATGGTTGCAACAGAAAGAAAAGGAATATTTGTAATAATTGACACATCTAACAAACCGTCTTGAACACTCGCTTGTGGTGCGATGTAAACATTATTCCCCCATTGAGAAGCATTTGCGAAAGTAATGACGAAAGCTTCACCTTCAAATTTGACACCATCTGCTATTAATTTATACACTTCGGGTTTATAACTTAGAAAACTTGTTGCCATTTTTTCCATATACCCAATGATACCTCGTTTCGTGCTTCCTTCAAATTCTTGACTCACAAAAGCATCGAATCCTGTTCCTGCCGTACAAAAAAACGGATAATCATTGGCTAAACCGTAATCAATTTTTATTATTTCTGACTTGTTTATGTGTTGTATAGCTTTTGAAATATTTGTTGGAATATTAAGATGTCTTGCAAGCCCGTTTCCAGAACCTGAAGGAATAACAACCAATGCAACATTGGTGTGTACAAGTGCTTTTGCAACTTCATTTATCGTCCCATCACCACCGACAGCACCAATAATATCATAACCTTCTTGCATAAATTGATTAGCAAGTTTGGTTCCATGCCCTTTATGCTCTGTAAACACAATTTGAACATCGGTAAAAATATCCCTGTCAATGGTTTTATTAATGGTTTCAACAACAGAAGTTTTTTTTGTTGTTCCTGACATTGGGTTTACGATAAAAGCAATTTTATGATTCACAGTGCCTGTTTTTTAGAAATATTCAAATAATATTCAAAAATACAAATTTTTTATGAAAAACATTACTAACTTTGGTATCGTTATTTATAAAACAATTAAAACAACTTCATAATGAAGAAAATTAACAATCAAAAAAGGCAACAAACCAAACCGAGAAAATCGGAATTGGTAAATAAGGTTGTCAATTCATTTTCACAAAATGTAGGAAAAACTCTAAATTATCGACAATTGGCAAAATTAATTGAAGTGAAAGATGAAACACAGCGTATTCTTTTGAGTGAAATTATGTATGAACTCCATTTGCAAGGAATTTTGGAAGAAGTATCTAAAGGAAAATATAGATTAATTGTTCGAGGAGGTGAAATCGAAGGAAAATTTATTCGTGATGGAGTGAAATCGTTTGTTGTTCCCGATGATGGAGGAGAACCAATTTTTATTCCGGACAAAAAAACAAACACAGCGATGCTCAATGATCAAGTGCGTGTATTCCAATATGCAAGAAGACGTGCAAGGGGTCCAGAAGGAGAAATTATTGAAATCA
>JBDHYS010000200.1:0-4087 GCA_039811505.1 Paludibacteraceae bacterium
AAATTATTTAAAGAGTTATTTAATGAATAGAAGATTTCCAGTATATTTTTTAATCGATATTTCAGAGTCAATGGTCGGCGAGCCTATTGAGCAAGTCCAGGACGGTATTGCAACAATTATAGAAGACCTAAAAACTAACCCGTTTGCGTTGGAGTCAGTTTGGGTTTCTATTATTGGTTTTGCAGGGAAAAGCAGAGTAATAACGCCTTTGCAAACTATAACTACATTTTATCCACCCAAAATTCCTATTGGTAGCGGAACATCGCTTTCAAGTGGTTTGAACGCATTAATGAATTCGATAGACAAGGAGGTAACCAAGACTACTCTGGAACAAAAAGGTGATTGGAAGCCGATAATTTTTTTGTTTACAGACGGAGTTCCTACAGATAATACTGATACTGCGATAGATGTTTGGAATAATAATTATCGTGGTAAAGCAAACATAGTGGCTATTTCGATTGGTGAAAATACCAATTATGATTTGTTGGGTAAATTGACGGATGATGTTTTTCAATTCAATAATACAGATAATAGCTCATATATGAATTTTTTCAAATGGGTAACGACTGCAATTGAAAAAACAACTGAAATTATCAATCGTACCAATTCGGATGGTATTTATTTGAGCAAAGCCAATGTGGAAGTAGTTGAGAGAATCGACTTGTCTAAAAAACATCATATTCCAGATGAAAATTTTGTCGTTCTGAAAGGAAAATGCTCACAAACTAAAAGACTCTATTTGGTCAAGTTCAAATCGGCTTTGGAAGATTCTGGTATTGGAGATTTTCAAACGCGGATATTCAGAGTAGAAGGAGCTTTCAAAATTGATGAAAAAGCTTATAATGATTTCTCAAATGAAGGAAATTATTCGTTGAAAATTTCCTCGGATGAGTTGTATGGAAATCCCAGTTGTCCTTGTTGCGGTAATAATTTTTCACTGGCACATTGTGTTTGTGGAGGTATTCATTGCATTTCCGGGGATGGAGAAGCTACCTGTCCCTGGTGTGGGAATGTTGGTTTTTATGGTTGTGGAGAAGGTGAATTTGATATAAACAGAACTTTAGGATAAAATATGGAAAAATTTTTAACACAGCTATTAGCTGAAAAAAATATTCAAATCAATAAGGTAGTCAATAATACTATTGCTAAACTTATTGATAATGCAAAATTAGTAGAATTTGCAAAGGAAATTTCACGTTTAAAAAACCAAATTTTGCAAATTTTTGATATGTACAGAGAAAAAGAAGATTTTAAGGAGAAGCATCTGGCGATAGATAATGCCAATGCCAAAAAAGAATATAGTTTTATATTTGATTTGGTTGAATTCCCGAATATTGTTATCGAAGAAATTCGTAATCTTGAGTTAGTGGGATTGGAGTTTGATAAAGATAACAATCGAATTTACGGGATACCGTCTATTGCAAATACCATTGATTTGCAAATTGTTTTTTATAATAAAACAGACGAAAGTAAAAGTACGGATATAAAAGTCATCCAGTTTATAGTTAATCCGGATCCCAAAGATTTATGGTTAAATAAGTCAAGTGATCAGAATGCTATATATGCCAAAGCTGATGAGGCTACTTATAAAAATTCCTTCTTGGATAAAAAGATTGTGGTTGCCTCCAAAAGAGGTCGCTCTCATGCTCACGCAGGAACATTCAGAGATGATGATTTCAGGGTAAAACAATTAACAGACGGCTGGGCTGTTGTTACCGTTGCTGATGGCGCAGGTTCTGCAAAATATGCGAGACAAGGTTCAAAAATGGCAACTGAATTTATAGTTGAACAGTTTAATAACGAAGATGTTTTGTCCGAATTAAATAGTTCCGTTAAAGCATTTTATGCAGAAAATGAAATTAATTCTGAAAAAGAGATTAAAAAGCAAGATGTAAATTATAAGCAAATTATTATAAATATCTTGTATAAGAGAGTTCTTAATCTTCATAATGAATTAAAAACTTTTGCAGATCAGGAAAAAATAGCTTTAAAAGAACTCAATACCACATTGATTTTTGTTTTATGTAAAAAGTTTGATTTTGGATATGTGGTTCTGACTTTTGGAGTTGGAGATTGCCCGATAAATATTATTACTAAAGATTTTGAAGATGTTAGTCTATTAAATATTCTGGACGTAGGTGAGTTTGGTGGAGGTACCAGGTTTATTACTATGCCTGAAATTTTCAATAATGAAATGGGAAAGCGTTTCTCCATAAATAAGTATGAAAGTTTTGACAGATTGTTTCTTATGACTGATGGGATTTATGACCCCAAGTTTGTAACTGAAAGCAAGCTTGAGGATAAAGAGATGTGGAAAACTTTTTTAGAGGACCTAAACGGTAAAAATGAGGATGACTTAAAAGTTGATTTTGAAAATGACGAAGAAATTGACAAACAACTTTTGGGATGGTTAGACTTTTGGAGTAAGGGAAATCATGATGATAGAACATTAGCTATAATTTATTAATGCCATGAAAAAAACAGCTGTTTCAATAATTGATGTTTCCAGGAAATATGATTATGTTGATACTGGAAACCCGGTTCAGGGAGGAGTAAAAGATGTATATTTCTCGCCAGACAGGAAGTATGTAGTAGCTTTCTTCAGGGATAAATTAGACTTTAATCAGAAAGACAGGATCAAGCGTATTGTAACATTGTATTTAGACAATCTTAAAAAAGGAAATGCACCGGATTATTATTTGAATGATATCTTTAGATGGCCATACGATGCTGTAGAGAAAGATGGTAAAACAGGTGTTGTTGTACCTATTTACGGATCTCAGTTTTTCTTTAAAAAAGGATATTCATCCGGTGATACAATAAAAGGAGAAGAGAAAGTTGGAAAATGGTTTACCTCTCCAAGTTTTAGGAATAACAAATATCCTCTCTGTTTGCATGATTCTGAGTTAGGAGATTGGCTAAGTTATTTTCAGATTTCGATAAATATCTGTAGAGGAGTTAAAAAGATGCATCAGATGGGGTTGGCTCACTCTGATTTATCTTATAACAACATCCTGGTGGATCCTGTTACTAAATCTGCCAATATCATTGATATTGATGGTTTGGTTGTACCCGGGCTTTTTCCTCCCGATGTGATTGGTACTGCTGATTTTATTGCTCCTGAGGTGTTAAGTACCAAGCATTTACCGGTGTCAGATCCCAACAGGAAACTACCAAATCAAAAAACAGATTTACATGCTTTGGCTGTGTTGATATATATGTATTTATTACGAAGACATCCATTGAGAGGAGGTAAAGTATGGGATCTGGATTCTGACAAGGATGAACTGCTTGGAATGGGAGCAAAAGCTATGTTTGTAGAACATCCTACTGATAAAACAAACCGGGTTAAGATTGATCAGTTAAGAAAGTGGGATGTTTTTTGGGGAAATACCGACAAATTGCCATACACAATAACGGGCCCATATTTGGCTGATTTATTTAAAAGAGCTTTTGTTGATGGACTGCATAACCCAATGCTTCGACCAATTGCTAATGAATGGGAAACAGCACTGTTGAAGACAGTAGATTTAATTCAGCCTTGCAGTAATACAAAATGTTCTGAGAAATGGTATGTATTTGATAATACAGCAAAACCCAAATGCCCGTTTTGTGGTACACCGCACAAGGGGACATTACCTATTGCTGATTTATACTTTAAATTTAAAGAAAATACCTGGAAACCTGAAAATCATCGCATAATGGTTTATCATAACCAGTATCTTTTTAAATGGCATATCTCAAGGAATGTAATACGAAATGAGAATCTGAGTGAACAGGATAAAAAGCCATTGGGTTATTTTACCTTCCATAATAAAAAGTGGGTTTTGGTTAATACTGGTGTTACAGGGATGAGAGATTTAACAGAACAAAAGGATATACCAGTTAATTCAATGGTAGAACTGACAGATGGTAAAAAAATATTACTATCAAATGAAGAGGGGGGAAGATTAATGCTTATTAAGCTGGTTAATAAATGAATCGGGTTTTCGTAATTCGTAACAATCAACATTTTGGGCCATATGATAAAAATGCCTTGATACAATATATAAATGAAGGCAAAATACTTTTATCAGATGGTGCATAT
>JBDHYS010000201.1:0-4063 GCA_039811505.1 Paludibacteraceae bacterium
TGGCAAATGACAAAAGATTTGAATATTTATTTCAATGGAACAGGGCGATATATGTATTATTCTTTCGAAAATAATAATCAGCTGATTGAAAATGAGAGATTCGTTTTTTCGGGACATCTTGGAGGGAGTTATTCACTTCCAAAAGAGTTTAGAATCAATTTTAATTCGGGTTATTCCACACAAAACGTAACACTTCAAGGAAATTCAAACGGTTATTATTACTACAGTCTTTCTCTGAATAAAAACTTTTTGCAGAAGAAATTGACCGTTACCGCCAATGCAAATGGATTTTTGGAAAAATATGTTTCTTACAAATCATCTGTCGTAACCGATACGTATCGTAGTACAACGGTTATGTCGCGTCAATCTCCACGATTTGGAATCACGGTTAGTTATCGATTTGGGGAGATGAAAGAGCAAATAAAACAAGTGAAACGCGGAATACAAAACACTGACGTAAAACAAGGCGAACAAGGCGGCGGAACAGGACAACAAGGTTCGGAAATGTGATGAAAACAATCAACAAAAAAGGTTGCCCGATAAACTTTGAGCAACCTTTCTGTTTTTAATTTAAAAATTGAGCATTGTAATCGCTTATCCGTTTTTTAAAAAAAGTTTTCAATTCACTCCACCGATAGTATGGGAAAATTTCCGATTCGATAGGAACAGAAACTTCTTGTTCATTGTGAAGGATTTTTACTAAAATCTCGTCAGTCTTTTTCTTTTGATAAAAAACAAATTGCAAATTGGCAGCCATTGGTGAAATTCGATAACTTTGCCACACATCTCCGATTTTTTCTAAATCAGTTTCAACTCCGTAACAATTTTCAATTTGAAGCAAAGCTAAAAACGGCATGAATGCTGTATCATGTCCAAACCGCAAATCGGCTGCTACATTTTTATTTTTTATTGAGCTTTCTGCCAAATCAATCACATTCTGCAGTAAAATAGTGGCATAAAAAACAGGATACTCTTTGTTCATCGGCGAAGAACCATAAGAGGCATAAAATCTGTAATTTTCCACTAACCATAAATAATACAACTCATCTTTATTGAAAATATCATAAAGCGAAACATCTAAATCCACATTTTGAAGATTGGAAGCCATGTGATAAAGTGCAATGACCAAATCAGTTCCATCAACACCGTTTTGCGAATAAGAATTTCCATTGAAAAGCAACGTTTTGATTCTATCAGGGTTGATTTTCTCTTGAACAAATTCTTTTTGTATTTTTCGCCATTCAGCATTATTATTCGATTTAATATATTGATATTCCTTGTTTATCAATGGATTATATTCTGGAAAATTAAGAAAAGTAGAAGTTCGCATATTGGCTTCTGCTTTAATTTGTAGCTTTGGATTGATTCCGAGCAATGTGCGATTAAATGAACCCATACTCAAAATACATCGTGGAACAATCGTAGCATACGTATTAACTGCTTTTGCTCCTTTGAAAACAGAGGGAAATGAGCGATACATTCTTGTTGCAATTTCGGCATGTTGTTTTGCCCCTAATGGCGATAAATCTCCAGCGTGTTTTCCAATTGCATCTTCTGCCACGAGTTTTACTTTGACATAAATTTCCTTTCCATATTCAGATAGAACATCGTTCTCATTCGCAGCATTAAACACATCCAATACTTTTTGATATTGAGCATCTTTTGTCATCCAGCGAGAACCGTGTCGCCCATAATGGCTGATGTAAAATGGTTTGTAACCTTTTGGTGGTGCTGTTTGTTTGGTGTTTTGAAAATGATAGGTGTAATAAACCCCGCCCGATTTTTCTATTGTTTCGGAAATTTCCTCTTTAACCGATTGTCCATTTAACGGTAATAAAAAAGAAAAAACCAAAAAATAAAATAGCGTGTAAATTTGTTTTTTTGAATTAAACATTGAATAAATTGCGTATTAATGAAACATTTCAGCAAAAATACTCAATTAATTTGTGAAGAGGAAAGAAAGATTCTTTTTAAATCACTCAACGCTCATTTCAATCGCTATTTCTCCATTTTTAACAATGGTACAAATTGAATAAGCAAACATAAAAACCCGAAATTTAATTGAGAAAAAATAAATTCACATTTAAGGAAGTGGCGTTATAGGTCTTCTTCCTTTGTTAAGATTTACACCTTGTTCGTACTGCTCTTTATAAATGTCTTTCACATCAATCAAACCTATATTTGCCAAAATTCCACGTGCCATCAATCCCGAATCTTCATTATCGATATGGGGTAAGTTTGAAGCATCTTCTTCCAATTGTTTTTTGAAAAGAAGGATGTTTTTTTGCATTTTTTTATCGTGGGAGTTCATAGTAAAACATTTGTTTTTGCTCTCTTCATAGGTTATTTATTCCTTGTCAATGCGATGTTGTTTCAGGTTACAAATCTCCTTTACGTCAGTTTTAAAAAAAACAAGGCCGGGTTATTTTTTCTTTTCTCGTCAGGCCCGCTTATCATAAGCGCCTTTGTATATTTTTTTTATTTACTGACAAGTATTGATGTTTTTATTATCTGGCCCAGCAATGTCATGAATGCCTGTTGTTATGAAGTTATCCTGTTAACGATAATTTTTATTTCCGATTACAGAAAGAAAAATATTGAAAGAAACCGCTTGCTGGAGGAATCACTTATATCAGAGAGAAAGATTGCATCAGCCATACTAACCACTCAGGAGCAGGAACGTAAACGTATTGCCGAAGATCTGCATGATGAACTTGGTAGCAGCCTGGCTGCATTAAAACTCCGTTTACAAAAATCAAAATTGCCGGAAGGGCAAATGAATGAGATACTTAATGTGGTTGACAAAGCATCTGCTGATGCACGGAATATTTCCCATAACCTGATGCCTCCTGAATTTGAAAAGACCTCATTAAGTATTTTACTGGCGAACTATTATAACCGGCTCATTACCGAATCTGGTATCATTTTTAATTTTCACATTTCGGGGGAAAGAAAATGTTTTTCTAAAGAAGAAGAACTAATTATTTACAGGATAGTTATGGAGCTTACCGGCAATATCCTGAAACATTCCGGGGCGACTGAGGCAACGATACAGTTTATCTATTTTGATAAACATCTTGAAATAATGGTAGAAGACAATGGAGTTGGCTTCTCCGGCAGTCAAAGTAATGGCATAGGGTTAAAGAATATTCAATCAAGGGTAAATTATCTTAGCGGAAATATGAAAATAGACAGTGGCGCCAATGGCACTACTGTTATGCTACAGGTCCCTTATAAAAACAGATAATATGCCAAATACTATCAGACTTATTATCACTGACGATCATAATCTGTTTATTGATGGTTTAAAACTATTGTTGAAAGATGAGCAGGATGTAGAGGTGGCAGAAATTGCCAACGATGGGAAAGAGCTATTGAAAATTTTATCCGGAACGAGGGCAGATATTGTTTTGCTGGATATTAACATGCCTAACCTGAACGGACTTGATACAGCCCGTATTATAAAACAAAATCATCCCCAGGTAAAAATAATACTGTTATCAACATATAATGATGAACACCTGATTGAAAAAGCGAAAAAATTAGGCGCTAACGGATATTTATTAAAGACCACAAATAAAGAAGAACTTTTACAAACAATCAAACTCGTAACTTCCGGCCAAGCATGCTTTCCCTATCGCCAACCTCAACAAAAAAATGAATTTGACGAAAAAGACGATTTTCTTAAACAGTTTAACCTTACCAGGCGGGAACTTGAAATACTGCAATTAATCAAAAGGGAATGGACCAATCAGCAAATTGCAGATAAACTTTATCTAAGCATTTATACTGTAGAGACCCACCGGAAAAATATAATGCAAAAGCTCAACTTGAAATCGCCACTTGCGTTACATAAATTTATTACTGATAAAGGTATTTAAAGCCGATTTTAAGTTCATTTTTTTTCCCGCTCCATCTTAATCATCATCTTCATTTGGTCTTCCGGTTGTTGCCAGCTTCTCCTTTGGTTTTTTCTTCAGCCACTCAGGATCTTTTTTCAATCCTTGTACATCGCTTAAGTTGCACAGGTAAAGACTGCGGCCATGGGTGCCCAGTATAATAT
>JBDHYS010000202.1:0-4030 GCA_039811505.1 Paludibacteraceae bacterium
CGTAAAATTTACTCCTGTTTCCATTGCCATATTTTTAAAAGGTATCAATCCTTGATCGTGATACATTGCCAACACAACATCGTATTTTTTAAAATTCCCGGAACCAAAAAATCCATCAGCAGGAAACGGACCGAAACATAATATTCCACTTTCACCTGCATCTTTGATTGCAGGTACAATAGTTTCTCTTTCTTCGTTTCCAATCACTCCATTATCGCCTGCATGTGGATTCGGTCCCAACACAGCAATTCGTGGACGAATAATGGAAAAATCTTGTTTAAGCGATTCGTTCAATATTTTTATTTTTTTCAGAATCATATCTTTTGTGATTCGTTCGGCAACTTCTCGAATGGGAATGTGTCCCGTTACAACTGCAATGCGTAAACAATCAGACACTAATAACATTAAAGACGAAGCATCTGTCGAAAATTTTTTCTCAAAATATTCAGTATGTCCCGGAAATGAAAAACTCTCCGATTGGATGGTAAATTTATTTATAGGTGCTGTTACAACTGCTTGAATGGCATTCGACTCCAAATCAGCAGTAGCTTTTTCCAAAGCTTTTAGTGCAAACGCACCATTTTCTTCAACTATTTTCCCAACTTCAACTTTTACATCATCGCCCACACAATCAATTAAATTCACCCGTTTGTCAATTGCTTGATTTGCATTTGAAATAATATTAAAATTCAACGGAATATCAAAGTGCTTTTTATAAAACCCAGCCACTTTTGCTGATCCATATATAATAGGTGTAAACATTTCTAAAATAGTAGGATTGCGTAGCGATTTTAAAATTACCTCGTATCCAATACCATTTATATCTCCATGAGTAATCCCAATTTTAATTTTTTCTTCTCCCATTTGGTTTGTTTTGTTAATATTTTTTTCAAAATTAAATAAAAAAACATCAAAGTCAATATATATATAGATAATATTTGAACAAAGTGAAAAAGAAAAGGAAATTATTGGATGCATTTTAAGAAAAGAAATAATCGATTTTTTTCTCAAATTTCACTCTGTTTTATAATTTTTCAACTCATTATTCGTTTATTTCACGTCTAAACATTAAAAAATTGGGTAAAAAAATGATTTTTTTTACAACAAATGTATGAATTAATAAAAAAATTATTATTTTTGCCGATGATTATTAAATACGTGCCTTCAGAGTGCTAAGCAAGTGGCAATAATAAATGGATTATTTTTCATTTCATTATTAAAATTGTCAAGTTTGGTATTCTTTTTGCAGTTACAATAGAAGAATTAGAAGGAACTATTTAATTATTTTTACATATTTTTTGTAAAAATAGTATCACGAATGAACTATTATATATATATTTGCATTATTAAATTATAAAAGATTTAACAAAACAAGAAATTATTCATTAATCAATTTATTTATCTATTAATTTTAAAAGTATGAAACAAAGAAAATTCTTTACGAAATTAATTCTGTTAGGATTAATCGTTTCTATTGGTTTTGTAGGATGTAAAAACTACGACGACCAAATTGACGATTTAAAAGGACAGATTTCAGAAGTACAAAAAACCGTTAACGATCTTAAAGCAAAGGTTGATGCTGGTTCCGTTATTACGAAAGTAGAATCAACAGGAAACGGCATTAAAATCACTCTTAGTGATGGAACAACTCACAATATCACTAACGGTGCTGCTGGTGCAACAGGTGCAACAGGCGCTGCTGGAGCTCCAGGTTCAGTTGTAACTATTGGCTCAAACGGAAACTGGTTTATTGATGGAAAAGACACAGGAAAACCATCTGTTGGTGCACAAGGACCTGCCGGACCACAAGGACCACAAGGACCTGCTGGAATCTATTATATTCCAAATGCTGACGGCTATTGGTATAAAGTAGAAAACGGTGTTGCTACAAAAACGAATGACAAATGGCAACTTCCAGGTATCATCACTGCATTATGGGATGGTAAATCAGTTACATTATACGGTGTGAAAGACGCAAGCGGTAACGTTGTGGACGGAATCGTTTTAGGGCTTTCAGATTTAAGAAGTATTGTTCTTAAGCCAGGCTTTGTAACTCCAGAAGGATTCCCAGTAATTCAAGTTGGAAGATTAACTTCAGTATGTACAGAAATTGCAGCAAATTTAGAATTGACATACAATTTGAATCCATCTAATGTTGATGAAAATAACATTGATATCGCCAATATCAAATTCAACTACAATGGACCAAGTGTTGTAACTCGTTCAGCTCAAATAACACCTACGGTAGTAGCAAATAGCGTAAGTATCGCGAACGGCGTTTTGAAAGTGAGCCTTCAAGTTGATGGTAGCAAAATCGAAGCTTCAACAAGTTCTATTATGGATCAAATCCAATTAAGCGTTCCATTGAAAAGTGGTGGTGCAATTGTGTCTGATTGGGCGAATGTATTTAAAAAAGATTTGAAAGTCGGCGAATTGGCAGGCGAGGTTAATATCGGATTGAATAAAGCTCCATACTCACTATTGTCGCAAACTCAACTTGCTGCAGAAGGATTGGCCGCAAATAACCCATTAGTTATTGAAATTCCTGAGAATGCAACAACTGACATTTCTGGTTATATTACTACTATACTTTTAGGTACTCCTAATTCTTCATTTAATGGCGAACCTTATGGGTTGTATCTAAACTTTAGTAAACCAGCTACTTCTATGAAAGGCGGTGTTAATCAACAAACCTTTATTACTAAAGTAACCGAAAAAGGTGAAGTTACAGCTAAATTGCTTTCTCCGATAGAGGCTTGTCCTGGTGTAGAACCTATTATTAAAGTAGATTTGCTTAGCACCAAACATGCTACTCCATGTATCATGGAAACAGTTTATGTGAAACTTAGCTTGAAACATTCACTTCTCGGCATGAGCATCTCTGATAATGAAAAGATTGTATCTTATTGGAATACTGAAAAAACGTTTGTAAAACAAAATATCGCTCTTGCCGGAACAAGCGTTAATCCTGCACAAGCTATTTATGTGAACGATTTGAAACAAGTATTTGAGCAAGACGTATTTACCGTAACGTTAGCAAATGGTGCCGAATTCTTCTTCTACGCACAACAACCAGCTCAATCAAATGGTATTGTATTCACTGTTAGTGCTGATGGAAAAACATTGATTTACACGAAAGCTGGAGTTGACTATAATGTTGCAACACTGGGTGGTACAGACAATAAAGATTTAACATTGTTAGAAACTGCTCACGACGATGTGAAAGAGTTGCTGAACAAAAATATCGCTAACTTGGTATCAAGAATCGGAATCCGCGCAGCTTATTGTTCAAGTGGTCTAAAAGACAAAACTGTATCAATTGACGGAAAAGAGTACTTCGATGTTAAATTTGTTCGTCCGATTAACTCGATTGCCAATACACCTGCTCCGTTCTTTACAGACGGCTTGAACCCTGCAGACCCTGCAAATAGTATTTCTATTAAGAAACTTGTAAACTTGCATGACTGGAGATATCCAACCACTTCAATCTCAGCGTTTGAACCAAATCATTTAACATACTATGACTTCTATGATGTTCAAACAATCACGATTGATCCGGCTACGATTACAACAAATGTCAATGTTGCTTGGAAACCACTTTCTAACTATCCATTGTTAGAAGTGAAAGTTGACACAACAGATCCAAATGATCACAAGTTAACTTATATCAATAACGGTAGTGTTGTTGTAGCTGACTTCCAATTGAAGGTTCCAGTAGTGATTGAACACAAATGGGGAAAACTACACGAAACGGTTGTAATTGATGTAAAGAAAACTACCGGAGGTTCTCCTACAGGAGTTAAAAGAAAATAAGAAATAAATTTCTATAATAAAAAAAACCGCTTCAAATTTTGGAGCGGTTTTTTTATTGATTACTTTTTTAATTTTTAAAAAACAAAATATTATGGCTATCATTACACTTCACAATATGCGGTTTTATGCTTATCATGGCTATTTTGATTTTAAAAAAAAAAAGGGAAACACTTTTATAGTTTCCGTAGCAATGAAATTGAATACATCTGTTGCAGGA
>JBDHYS010000203.1:0-4009 GCA_039811505.1 Paludibacteraceae bacterium
GAAAAATACACCTGAAACCACTTGCAACAAAGCGTTTCAGAGTATTAAACAATTAAACAACCGGACACTAGTGATTTTAAGCCTAAAATCCTCTAAATCCTCTTCCTTATCAGCCACATAAGGACATACTAAGAGGTCAACAAGTAAATAAACATCTTCTGCTTTAGAAGCATTATAATTTGAGATTTTATTTCTAGTTATCTTATTTAAGGTGCTCCTCAGCTTACGATACTCTACTTTGTTTTCAATATGATTGAGTAGAGAAATTATTGTAAAATAATTAAGGTCTTTTCCTTCGTTTTCATCAACTCTAAAATGCTCAAATAATGTTTCTTCAGAAAATGAATAGTGAGCACCTAATTCGTTTACTATTGGAAGTATATATAATGTTTCTATCTGTGCATATTTAAGAGTTTTGTTTTTTGTGAAGACTAATAATATCCCGTCATATATTTTCTTAAAAAGTGAATGCTTCTGGTCAAAGTCAAAAGCAACATATTTAAGAGCATCTTCATCCAAATCTTCATTTAGTAATAGTTTCTGCTTTGATTTTTCTTGGTTCTTTATAAAATCAATAATACGATGTAATATATGGCACAGCTTAATGGAATAAGAAACTCTTGGTAAAACGGTATAGATGAAAAATGACAATTCGATAATCTCAATAAAATTATCAAAAAGATTTCGGAAATATGTATTGACTATTTTTTCTTGATATTCTAATTCTTCTTTTTCGATTTTACTTAAATCTTTATACATCTTTAGCAACTTTTTTTGCTCTTTCCCGATTTGAGTAACCATTTTCCTCACTTTATTGAATATGATAACAAGAAAATAGTTTTGTAAATCTTTATAGGATGTCTTTGTATTAGCTAATATGAGTTTATAATTTGTAATTATATCCTTAGCAGTATAGTATTTTATTCCAAGTTGTTCTCTTATATCATCTTTTTCAAGCTTAAAAATTAAAGAGTGTTCTACAAGCCTTCTAATTTCCTCTTTTGCAATTGTAATATTTGTGATAATCGGTTTGCTAAATAGTTCTGTTTTAGATTCGTTAAAATATAAATTATACTTTTGAAGCTCTATTTTAAATAGTTTTAATATTTCATCTTTTACTTTGTCATCATTGAAAAAAACAAAGTAATCGTCTACATAGCGATAAATATCATAATCGGTTTTATACTTAAATCCTGCATTTCGTTGATTTTCAGTTCTCAAACGGGAAAGAGCCTTTTCTAAATCTTTAATATCTAGCTCATCTTCGGTGTTAAATTTCACAAGAGCTGCTTCAATATCTTTTGTTTTTTCTGCAGAATTTTTATTGGTTTGGTAAAGAGCCTTTTCTACTTCTTTATCAACTCGCTGAAGAATAATTTCGGCAAATATTCTTGAAAATTCAGGTCCGATTACAATACCACTCGTTTCATTGTAATTCATCCTTTGCATAAGCTCATCAAACTTATGACCAAAAGTTGTCTTCTTATCTAGTCGTTCTTTAACAATCTCTTTATTCAATAATGCCCAAGTAATTGAATGTGTATAAATACTATCGAAACACCTTGAAATGTCAAATTTTACCAGTTTATCAAACCTTTTTTCTGCTCTTTGATATTCATAGGACTCATAAAATTCGAAAATATTACTACATGTCTGGTAAGAAAAGAAGGTTTTAAGGCTTGTATATTCTTTATTTGAACTTTCAATAATTTCTAAATCCTCATTTGAACTGTGTTTAGTTGAATGTGTTTTATCTTTAAAGTATTTTAATGAGGCAACTTTATTTGGCTTTCGTAAAGAAAACTGACTTCTGTTAGTTGCATTTTTAATATTTGATTTATACTTATCATAGAATTGCACTAAGTGTAACTGATTTATGGGATGAATTACAGTAAGTTCTCTGTAATCCGTATCCTTATGTGCAATTCTGAAATTAAAAGGTATTGTTATTAAATTGCTGTCCTTGAGTTTGTAATAATCATATTCCTCAGTTGAATACTTAGGTTTTGATTTGTCAAAACCACACAAAAGACGAATTATTTTCTCTGTGGTATTAGTTGAGTCCTTCTTGAACCTAAGCTCATCATCTAAAATGCTGACTTTTTTAGATGTTATAAAATTATAGAAATATCTATTAGAAAAATATGGTGGTACTTCATACGGAAGTATATCAGAAAGCACAACTCTTTCTTTCTTATAACCAATTGCTTTTCCTTTACTACTCCGCATTTTTCCAGATTTTTGTTATTTCAGATAGTCCAAATTGCAATATTCCTTTGTTGCTTGTATGTCTTGCTTTTCCATTGTGATTTTTATATATCTTTTTAATCAATGGTAATGGTCTAAATATTTGTTTATCAAACCCTTCTTCAAAATTACATTTTACTAGTTTTTCCTTTTCAATACTTGTAAAACCAAACCGACTAACACGCCATTGATTTGACCTATTTAACTGTGTTAAAGAATCACAATTTATAAGAAATGGATTTGAATAATAAATACCAACAAATACTCTACTCTTATTATTTCGGAGTTTGGTGTTTGTAGTTAAATAGTCCATTCTTGCCAAAAGAAGCTTAAAAGCATTTTGTCTATCATGATTTTTTTTCTTTTCAAAATCGTCATAAGCAAGCTTAATTTTCTTTTTGTACCTATCCAATTTTCTTTTTGACATTTCTATGGACAAAATGTAATCATCATAAGAAACATCGTTACCATTTTGGTCTTTTTTTACTTTCTGTATCTTCTTACTGCCGATTTTATATCCTAAAAATTCTATTGGATTACAGCTTGTATCATCAAAATTTATTGGTATTAAATCATGATTCAGGTTGACCGGAATAGTTTTATCCTCATTTATTGAAAGATGATTATCTTGAATAATATTATAAATCCCGTTTTTGTACTTCTTTAGTAATCCTTTTTCTTCTTTTTGAGGTGTGAATACAGCAATAATATCATCAACGTATCTTGCATAAAATATTAAATCAGGTAGTTCCTTTATTTTATTATCGACAGCTCGCATGTACAGTTCAGATAAATATGCACTTACTCCAATGCCTCGCGGTACTCCCTTAAAATCTTTTGTTTGAGAAGTTGCTATATTATATCCAGTTAATATTTCACCAATAAATCTTTGAGTTTTTAAGCTCAATAGGTTATCGCCTTTTATTTTTTCCAATACAGCTTTCTGAGGAATTGATTCATAAAAACTTTTGATGTCTGTCCTTATAATAAATTTTGGAAAGCCGTCTTCCAATAAATTTTTAAGCAAACTTAATATCTCAAATCTGGATGATTGTCTGATTTTATATTTTCGATGTATGTTCTGTTGTAATTGTTTTGATAAGAACAGATTTTCAAGTGTGTTTTCTAGCTGGTAACTGGTTTTACCATAAACACCACCTTCCAAAATATTTACAGAATAACTTGATTTATTGATGTTTTCTGAAACTTGCTCTAAGACTTGAAATATCCTTTCTTCTCTATTCTTTTTTAACTCTTTTCTTTCTTCTTGTAATTCAATTTTACGTGTTTTATCACGTTCTTTATTAATTTTCTGCGAAAGAGTCTTAATCTTTTTGCGTAATTCAATTGATTCCTCGAAAGAATTTTTGAATTTCTGCTCAATATCATTTCCTTTCCGATTTTCAGAATCGAAAATTTCTTGAAAGTTCTTGGCTGAAAAAATTTGTTCTTTCATATTTTATCAATTAATCATGTCTTCGAGCGCGTTGGCAAAAATTAGGCTCTTTTGGTTTTTTAAGGTTTGGTTTGTGTGTTTGCAAAACCAAATGTGCCTAATGTGCGATGGCTCTTCTTGTATGACGCACAACGTTTTGGGGCTTTGCGATGGTGGGGCAATCGAAGCACAAATCTTCAATTTTGCACAGAAGTTCAATCGAAGAAATACCGTTGAACTTTGTACTTTTGCCCCACTATTGCAAAACCCTTGTTGTAGGCAGTGCCATTTTAGTATCTTGTTTTCAGCACTATCTTTCCAAGGTCT
>JBDHYS010000204.1:0-3963 GCA_039811505.1 Paludibacteraceae bacterium
CTATAGGTGGTGGTTTCATAGTTACCGACTGGAATAATATAAAAGATAATTATGCCCTTGTGTATATGCCTGAGATTGCTTACCAAGCCACTATTAATTCAGAAATCACTTTAGCAACCACAATTTTTGATGGCAAAGGAGATAATTTGTTTTCGAATCTGAAGGATTACAATATGTTTATGTTAAAATTGAAATATAGTTTTTAATGTTAAATCAAATATGCCCTACACACTGCCGTAAGCACATTTGCAACCCCGCCCGAGCCAACGCTCCAACCAAAGGCTTGCAAAAGAGCTTCCGCCTCTCCAGCCCAAGCAACCGCCTTTCAGGACGGTTTTAGGATTGTCCACGCTCAAAAAAACAAAATAAATTTGTGCTTCGTTGATAGGTTGGTGCAGATTGATAATGACAAGAAAATAAAGCTAAACAAATGACATACAGACAGATATGAATGAACACCAGTTGCCAACATCGTATATAAAACATTTGGCAGTCAGTGCGTTATTAAGCATTTCAGCTCGTATTATAGGCACTTGTAACTTGACAGGAAATCACCCGCAATCCCTTACTGGCCATACCGCTATCCGTTGGGCGTCATTCTAAAAAAGACCGTGCAATCATGAAAGTGACTGAAAAACAAGACTAATCAAAACTAAAAATGAATTATTGGCATATACAATTACATCCTGACAATAAAGGAGCTTTTCCACCTGAAAAAGTTAAAAAAATACTTAACGACACTTCATATATCGGATTAGGAGAATGGGAAAATGGAGAAGACCAAATACGACAGTTTGTTGACGTTTTAAAGATTGGTGACATTGTCGCAATTCGCAGCGGACAGACTCCTATTGCACTTGTTGAAGTTATTGGCGAGGCAGAGCATACCGAGGAAGTAAATGAAGAATTAGATTGGTTTCAAAATAGGCGGAAAATCAAAATCCTTGATTTTTATAAATCTGGTTATGACTTTTACATTCCTAAGGCAATGGGAACTTTTTCAATATGCTCAAATCTAAAAACAGAAACATCAAAGGTAATTATCAATTGGCATCAAAGAATTATACATAATACAGCTATGAATAATACGATTAAAATACTAAAATATAAACATCAAGTGATATTGCAAGGACCTCCAGGAACTGGAAAAACAAGACTTGCAAAGATAATTGCTGATGAATTAATAAAGCCCAGTGTTATTGGTAATCCAATAGAGATAATTAATAATTTCTTTATTTCATCATCAAAAAATTCGGAGGAATTAGAAAGTAATAGAGAAATTGAAACTAAACTATTAAAAGACTTTCAACAACGTTTTCCCATTGAAAACCTAAAAAATCTTACCCTCGATGATTATTGTGCAGGTAAAGGCGACCGAAATAATTTCTGTTGGTGGATTGAAACTGGATTGAAAACATTTGGCAGATATTCACCCGGTAGTGCACGTTCATATCTGATTTATTGGAATAAAGATGATTTAGAATATCGAAAACATGGTAAATTAATCAAAGACATTGAAGATGATGAAGAGGCAATGAAAAAAATAGCAGAATTGCTGTATGACGTTGTCAAAAATAGAAATGTTGAAAAGGCTACAGAATATTTGGGAGATAGTTTTCTATTGAAAATTTTGAATTCATACTTTCCTTTAGAATATTTCCCCATAAATGGCAGGGAATCTTTAGATAATGCCTTAAAATTATTTGGGATTGATGCTTCTCAGCTTACCAAATTTGAAAAGAACAAAAAATTAAACGAGATATTCCTCGAAAAAAAGAAAGAATTAAATTCAGATGCCAGTCCTTTTGAATTTATGAGTTTTCTTTTCAATAATTTCAATCTAAAAACAGGTGAAAATATCGACATCAACAAAACAGTCGTTACTAAAGGAGAAAAAGAATTAATTCAGTTTCATCCAGCATATACCTATGAAGATTTTGTTAGAGGAATTGTTGCAGAGACTAATGATAAGGGAAACATTGCGTATAAAGTTGAGAATAAAATCTTAGCTGAATTTGCACAGAAAGCAATTGACAATCCAAATGGAAATTATGTACTAATCATTGATGAAATAAATCGAGCTAATTTACCCGCTGTATTGGGGGAGCTAATTTATGCACTTGAATATCGTAATGAAACTGTATCTTCTCTATATGAGTTCGAAGGAGAGCGTGAAATATCGCTTCCAAGTAATTTGTTTATAATTGGAACAATGAATACAGCCGACCGTTCGGTCGGCCATATTGATTATGCAATTAGGAGACGTTTTGCATTTATTGATATACTACCTGATGACTCTGTAATAAAGTATGATAAAGCAATTAAACTATTCAATGAAACCAAAAAACTATTTACTTCTGAATGCCTATCACCTGACTTTAAAGCAAAAGAAGTTATGATTGGACACAGTTATTTTCTTGTTGACAATGATGAAGATTTGAAATTGAAATTAGATTTTGAAATAAAACCAATACTTCGAGAATACTTAAAAGACGGAGTGTTTTTAGAAAATGCTAATGAAATAATAGAATCGTTAAATGTCTAATTTACTTTTAAATAAGGCTTTTCCTGAACATGCAATTGAAGATATTTCTTCAATTGACACACTCAATCCATTGGCATTGTTATTTAAACAAAAACCAGATTGCAAGTGTGTTGAGATAATTCACGAGCGAGAATCCAAGTTGTTGAATTTGAATTATTACATTGGAACAGATTGGCTTGTAAAAGAGGAAATTGCGGTTTATGTTGCTCCTAAACTGAATGATGGGGTTACATATATTGACTATTTGAAAATGGCTTTTTCATGTTTAAGTCACACAGAAGTTTCCAATTTTACAAATGATTTATTTGAAATTAAGTTTAACGAACCATTAATAGAAATCAACAACAAACAAGACACATTAACACCTTTATTAATTGTTCAATTTTTACAATTAGTGAAAAGCATCGTGCGTAAAGGGTTAAAAAAGTCATATTATTCTGTAGAACAGAATCTAAATTCAAAAATTAAAGGAAAAGTGCTTGTTTCTCAATCACTAAAACAAAATATCATTAAGAATAAACCATCTAAAACATTTTGCAAATATGATGAGTTTGGTATTAATTGTATTGAAAATAGGGCGTTAAAACAAACGTTAGTGTTTGTACAAAGGTATCTTTCATTTTTTCCTGAATATTCTAAACTGGCAAATCCAATAATTAATTATTGTATGCCAGCATTTTATAACGTGGATGAAAATATTGATAATAAATTACTGAAAAATGTAACTCATAATTCCTTTTATAAAGAGTATAAAGAGGCACTTTATTTATCAAATCTCATCTTAAAAAGATTTGGCTATAACATAAAAGAGATTGAGGGCTTGAAAAATAATTCAATTAAAGTTCCTCCATTTTGGATTGATATGTCAAAACTATTTGAATTATATGTATTCGGCTTGTTAAAGGACAAATACAAAAACAATATACTGTTTCAAGTTCAAGGCACTTATGGACAACCTGATTTTTTACTTGTTACTGAGGCAGATAAAATGATAATTGATACAAAATATAAAAGAAAGTATCAACAAGAGAAGTATTTCCCAGAGGATATTAGGCAATTAAGCGGTTACTCACGAGATTTAAAAATTTTAAAACGACTTGGTTTTGCAAGTGAGGAAGAGCAGAATATTGCTGTAGATTGTTTAATTATATATCCTGACCAAAATGCTTCTGAGAACTTGGATAACGATTTGAAATCTGACAAAATAAATGGATTTTCAAAATTTTATAAAATGCCGATTAAATTGCCAATAATTACAAATTAACGACATGAATAACAAAAAGACAATAAAGAACGAACGCCCAACATCGTGTATAAAACATTTGGCAGTCAGTGGTTTATCGAGCGGCACAGCACGTATCAAAAGTACTTGTAACTTGACAGGAAAGTGCTTCGGAATGCCAAACGTTTCATACACG
>JBDHYS010000205.1:0-3962 GCA_039811505.1 Paludibacteraceae bacterium
AAACAGATTGATTGAGCTATTTCAAGGCGAATTAGGTTATAAATACTTAGGAAACTGGGAAAAACGCGACGCGAACAACAATATTGAAACTGATATTCTGAAAGATTGGTTGCTGAACACCAGAAAATTATCAGCTAATTTGGTTGATAAAGCCATTTTTGAAGTTGAAAAATTATCCAACGACCAAAGTAAGTCGCTATACGAAGTAAATAAAACATTTTATTCTTTACTTCGGTATGGAGTAAATATACAGCCATCAGCCGGACAAAACAGACAAACCGTTTGGCTCATAGACTGGGAAAATCCCGCAAATAACAATTTTTCAATTGCCGAAGAAGTTACCATTGATAGCAATCATTACAAAAAACGCCCGGATATTGTTCTATATATCAACGGTATAGCTATTGCTGTTTTGGAACTAAAACGAAGCACGGTTTCCATTTCCGAAGGAATTAGACAAAATTTAGACAATCAGAAACACATATTTATAAAGCCCTTTTTCAATACCATTCAGTTTGTTCTTGCCGGAAATGATGTGCAAGGATTGAAGTATGGAACTATTGACACCAAAGAAAAATACTTTTTGAACTGGAAAGAAGTTAATGAAGAAAAAGACCAAGCCTACCCGCATTTATTAGAAATCACAAAACCAATCAGAGAAAAATCGGAAAATCACAGCTATCCGTTAGATAAAAACATCATAGAAATGTTTAATAAAGAACGTTTCGTGGAGCTATTGCGTGATTTTATAGTTTTCGATAGAGGAATAAAAAAACTTTGTCGACCCAATCAGTACTTCGGGATAAAATCGGCTCAGGATTTTGTGCGTCGGCGCGAGGGAGGAATTATTTGGCATACGCAAGGGAGCGGAAAAAGCTTAACCATGGTTTGGCTTACCAAATGGATTAGAAAATACAATCCGAATGCCCGAGTGCTGATAATTACCGACCGCGAGGAATTAGACGAGCAGATTGAAAAAGTGTATAAAGGAGTTGATGAAGAAATTTACCGCACTACGAGCGGACGAGATTTGTTGGAAAAACTCAACGACACATCGCCTTGGTTGCTTTGCTCGCTTATACATAAGTTTGGCGGAAAAGAGGAAGTGGACGAGAAGGATATTGATAACTACTTAACAGGCCTAAAAAAGAGTATCCCATCAGATTATAGTGCCAAAGGCGATATTTATGTTTTTGTAGATGAATGCCACCGCACACAATCGGGAAAACTGCATGATGCTATGAAAATGTTTGTCCCTGATGCTCTATTCATCGGTTTTACCGGCACACCGCTTTTGAAAACAGATAAGCAAACAAGCTTGGAAATTTTTGGTCGATATATTCACACCTATAAATTTGACGAAGCCGTTCAAGACAAGGTTATTTTAGATTTACGCTACGAAGCACGTGATGTAAAACAAAACATCACATCGCACGACAACATAGACCAATGGTTTGAACTGAAAACACAGGGACTAACCGATTTTAAGAAAACTGAGCTGAAACAAAAATGGGGAACACTTAAAAAAGTGTTTAGTAGTAAATCACGATTGGAAAAAATAGTGATGGATATTTTAATGGACATGGCTTGCAAAGAGCGTTTACAAAACGGTCGTGGCAATGCTATTCTTGTTTCGGACAGTATTTATAATGCTTGCAGGTATTTTGAATTATTCCAGCAATCGGGATTTAAGCAATGTGCCATTATTACTTCTTTCGTACCCAATCATAACGATATAAAAGGTGAAGAAACAGGCGAAGGTTACACTGAAAAGCTAAAACGTTTTGAGATATATCAGAAAATGCTTGCTGATTATTTTAACGAACCATCAGAAAAAGCATTGAATAAAATTGATGTTTTTGAAAAAGAAGTAAAAAAGAAGTTTGTCGAGGAACCAGCTCAAATGAAACTTCTCATTGTTGTCAATAAATTGCTTACAGGATTTGACGCACCGCCTGCCACCTATCTTTATATTGATAAAAACCTGCAAAATCACGGTTTGTTTCAAGCTGTTTGCCGAGTAAACCGACTTGATGGCGATGATAAAGATTATGGTTATGTTATCGACTACATGGATTTATTTAAGAGCTTAGAACAGGCTTTTAATGATTATACATCAGAAGCTTTATCGGGATATGACAAATCGGATATTGAGGGTTTGCTAAAAGATAGGCTAAAATCAGGAAAGGAAAAATTAGACGAAGCCTTAGAAGCGATAAAAGCACTGATAGAGCCTGTTGAACCACCTAAAAATACCATTGATTTTATCCATTATTTTTGTGGAAAAGATACAGGCAACAAAGAGGAATTGAAAGAAACTGAACCTCGTAGGGTGTCGTTATACAGGCTGACTATCTCATTAATAAGAGCATACAGCAACATAGTCGACGAGCTAAGTAAAGCGGGTTATTCCGACAAGGAGATAGAGCAAATTAGGGCAGACGTAAAATATTTTGAAAATGTTCGTGAGATTGTTCAGTTGGCTAGTGGCGACTATGTTGACTTAAAGCAATATGAACCTGCCATGAGGCATTTGATTGATAGTTATATTGATGCCGAAAGTAGTAAAGTGCTTGCCAATTTTGATGATTTTAGCTTGATTGATTTATTGGTAGAACGAGGAGAAAAAGCATTGGAATTTTTGCCCGAAGAGATTAAAAATAGCCACGAAGCTATGGCAGAAGCTATTGAAAACAACTTACGAAAGGTAATAATAGAGCAAAGTCCTACCAATCCGATGTACTACGAAAAAATGAGCGTTTTGTTGGATGAAATAATTAAGTTAAGAAATTCGGAAACATTAGATTATCAAAAATATTTACAGAAAATAATTGCATTATCAACCAAAGTTAAAAAACCAGAAACTACAACATATCCTTCTACCATTAACACAAGTGCCAAAAGAGCTTTGTTCGACAACTTAGCTAAAAATGAAGATTTGGCTGTAGCATTAGATGAAAAAGTTCGTAGAACGAAAAAGCCAGGTTTCAGGCAACATAAACAAAAATCGAGAGCAGTTCGGATAGCTGTTCAAGAAATTTTGGCTGAATTTAAAATAACTGACGAAGAAGAAATACATCGTATTTTTGATTTAGTAAAAAATCAAGAGGAATATTAATGGAGCAAATCAGCATCTCAAATATCAAAATTGACGTTGTTAGAAAGGATATAAAAAACATACATCTTGCTGTATATCCACCAACCGGAAGGATAAGGCTCGCTGCGCCGCTAAATGTTTCCGATGATGCTATCCGATTATTTGCCATATCAAAAATAGCTTGGATAAAAAGAAATCAACGGAAATTTGAAGGACAAGAGCGCATTGCAGTTAGAGTGTATAAACAAAGAGAAAGTCATTATTTTTTAGGGCAAAGATATTTACTGAATATTATTGAAGAAAATACCACCCCAAAAGTAGTTGTAAGAAGCAAGACTTATATTGATTTGTATATTCGTCCGAATACCCCGACAGAAAAAAGGGAAGAGATAATGAGAGAGTGGTATCGAAATGAATTAAAAAAACTGATACCTCCAATTATTAATAAATGGGAGAAGACAACAAAAATTGAAGTAAGTGATTGGCAGGTAAAACTAATGAAAACAAAATGGGGGTCGTGCAATATTGAAAATAGAAAAATTTGGATAAATCTTGAATTAATTCACAAACCAATCCATTGTTTAGAATATATTATACTGCACGAAATGGTTCATTTAATAGAACGACATCATAATGAAAGGTTTCAATACTACATGGATACATATTTACCAAACTGGAAATACATTCGTTCTGAGTTAAACAAACTCCCTGTTAGTCACGCAGATTGGGAGTATTAGAAAACTTTAAAATAAAAGATTGATTAATATGTTTACCCACGTCCAACTCACCCACCTCCTTTCCACCACCGAAAGCTCACACGTAGAACGCACCACGTCCACCGACAATATGGACAAGTTCTGCCAAG
>JBDHYS010000206.1:0-3956 GCA_039811505.1 Paludibacteraceae bacterium
ATTCCATTCACTTGTATAAACACATTTTCCACCAACATTCTGCATTGCAATTCTAAAACCTCCAATTCCTGCAAATAAGTCGATAAATTTAAAAGTATAATTGTCTGGAGTTGGAAACGGAACGTTTTCAACTTCAAATAAAAATTGTTGTAAAGCGTCTTCTGCTACGATTGAAACTTCATTTTCAATCTTGTATTCAATGTAATTTTTGAGTACAGATAACGCTTCCTTTTTGTAGTATTTTGAAACTTCGTTGTGTATGTTGTGAAGATAATGAGTTAATACTGCCTTTTCTTCTTCAAGAGGTTCAACAATCCTAATCAGATAACTTTTGTCATCAAATTCTTCAATGCTTATTTTCTCTTGTATCAACATTTTTTCTCTCTCTAATTTAATGTTGCAAGATATAAATTTTAATTCAGTCATGTAATATTTAGCAATGGCAATTTATCTTTCAAAGTTAGTATAAAAATACCATACTTTCAAAACAAAATATTTATTCCATTGCTTTGAAGCTCATATCCAAACTTTTGACAGAATGAGTTAATGCACCAACTGTAATGTAATCAACACCGCATTCTGCATAATCTCGTAGCGTTTCCAGAGTGATTCCGCCAGAAGATTCTGTCTCGTATTTTCCGTTGATAATTTCTACTGCTTTTCGTGTGTTTTCAACGGTGAAATTATCCAACATAATTCTATCTACACCTCCCACTTGAAGCACTTGATTTAATTCGTCAAAATTACGAACTTCAATCTCAATTTTTAAATCTTTTCCTTTTTCCTTCAAATATTCTTTTGCTCTGGTGATTGCTTGTGAAATTCCTCCGGCAAAATCGACGTGATTATCTTTTAATAAAATCATATCGTAAAGTCCGATTCGATGATTTTTTCCTCCGCCAATTTTCACTGCATATTTCTCTAACATCCGAAGTCCGGGAGTTGTCTTACGCGTATCAAGCACTTTTGTTTTTGTCCCTTCCAATCGTTTTTGATATTCATTGGTTCGCGTTGCAACGCCACTCATTCGTTGCATAATGTTCAGCATTAATCGCTCTGTTTGCAGCAAAGATTGAATTTTTCCCTCCGTCACAAAAACAATATCTCCGGGTTTAACTTTATCTCCGTCTTTCATAAAAACAGTTGTTTTTAATGTAGGATCAAAAGCTTTGAAAATTTCGAGTGCCACGTCCACGCCGGCCAAAATACCCTCTTCTTTGATAATTAATTGTGATTTCCCTGTCGCATCGTTTGGTATGCAAGAGAGAGTTGTATGATCGCCATCGCCAATATCTTCGGCAAACCAAGTTGCTATTTGATTGATAAATTCTTTATTCATTGGAAGGTTCTATGCGTAATTGTTGAATAATTGTTTTTCCATCTAATTGACGTGCAAGAATATAGACCCGAAAAACAGATGATGTTGTTTTTAATGTTCCTATCACAAAATTTGATGTGTCTTTGTTGCCACTGTGTAGAATTTTGAAATCTACGACCGAATTTCGCTTGAAAAAATCGGATACAATTTCGATGGTTTGTTGTTTGCTGTAAATGTCATTTTTATTTCCGATTGCTAATTCAATATTGTTACCCAAAAAAGGAGAAAGTCGGTTTGCATTTCCGGAATTGATTGCAGAAACTACTTCATTTTGAAAATTGACCTTTTGAGCTTCCAAGATTTGGAGCGATGGGAAAAAAAGTAGAATTAAAAAGAGTAATTTTATATTTTTCATACGTTCAAAAATTCTAATGTTTTATTTAAGTTGATTAATATTCATAATTCAATAATACTTTGCAGATTATTTGCTGTTTTTATTGATAAAATAACCTATTTTCTTCCTCTAAATTATGTGTAATCAAATTATTTTTATAATATTTGCAAGAAAAAGAGACTTTATTGCATTGTTGCGAATAAAAATAAATCTCAATTTTCTACTTATTTATTAACAAAAAACAGACCAAAATAGATTGCAGTGAAATTTAAATTGATAATGGTTGGTAAAACGAACGATAAATCTTTGGTGGAATTGATTGAAGATTACATAACTCGGCTGAAGCATTATGTCGTTTTGGAGCAAATTGTGATTCCTGAACTCAAAAATAGTAAAAGTTTGCCTGTTGCTACGCTGAAAGAGCGAGAAGCCGATTTTATTCTTTCAAAAATCAGCGGAAATGAAGAAATCATTTTATTAGATGAGAAAGGAAAATATTTTACATCAATGGGATTTTCAAAATTTATTGCACAAAAGATGAATACACAATCGAGAGATGTTGTCTTTGTTATTGGTGGTGCTTTTGGATTTTCGCCTCGCATTTATGAAAAAGCGGCTGATAAAATTGCTTTATCGTCTATGACTTTTTCGCATCAAATGATTAGGTTGCTTTTTGTGGAGCAACTTTACAGAGCGATGACAATCTTGAAAAATGAACATTATCATCATGAATAAAATGAGTAAAAACACAAAATTAATAAGATTTAACAGGCATTTATTTTACGTAATGTTTGTGTTTTTGCTGATGGGATTTTTATTCCAGTGGTTTTACAAACTGAGCAATACAAACCAAATTGATATAAAAGCGAAACAACACACAATTAGTACATTGGAAAAAAATGGTGAAATGCAGATTTCACAAATTGAACAATTAATCCAAAATGATAAGGTTGATTTGCTCAAAAGAACGTTGAATGCAAAAAATACCTGTACTTTTTATGTGTATCAAGGAGATGGACTGATTTTTTGGTCGGATAATCAAATTGCACCTGAAAAAGTGGAAAATTTAACTTGGGAATATAAACTTCTCTCCAATGTGCATGCACTTACCAAATCGCTTCAAATAGATGGTTATACAATTGTAGCGTACATTCCGCTGAAATACAATTATCCGTATGAGAATAAAGAGTTGCAAAATGAATTTATTACACCGCTTCATTTGCCAAAAAGTGTAGATATTGTGTTGGGTTCGGAAGATGATGAAAATGCAATTTTTAATTTGAAAGGAGAGTATCTTTTCTCATTGCAACCGCAAGAAAATGCAATCACCCATAATGAAAGTTTAACAACTGTATCTTTGCTGTTTTTCTTTTTGGCTTTTACTCTTTTTTTCTATTTCATCGCACGTTTTCCTGTTCTTTTTGGAAAAAAACAGTTGGAATTGAACAAATTTTTAATTCTAATTGGCTCTTTGTCTTTGTTTGTGTTTACATCTATTTATTTTAGTTTTCCATCGGCATTTTTTCAAAACAATATTTTTACGCCATATCAATATGCTTCCGGTGAGTTTTTATCCACTTTAACACACCTGTTTTTTCTTACGGCTTTTATTTTTTCTTCTGTTTTTCTTTTCTATTATTACGTAAATCGAATTACGACAAACGGAAAATATAATTTAATAAAGGAGTTCTTTCTTCTTTCACTTTCGGGCGGGTATTTTATTCTTGTTGTAAGTTTGCTGAAAGGTGTGATTTTCAATTCATCATCAGAAGTTTACATTTCCAACTTTAAAGATATTTCCTTTTTTTCCGTAAGTTATTATATTTTGTTCCTGTTTTGGGGCATAAGTTTGATGTTTTTATTTTTGAAAACACACCGAATTATTCTTCAAAATAAGAAAATAGATTCTATCATAAAAATGGACGTACTTGTAACTTCCATTTTTGGGCAGATTATTTATTTCAGTTTTGGTGTGTATGGAAAAATATTTACAATTGCTTATATTTTAATTGTCATATCTTTTTATCTGCTCTATTTTATAATTGGAAAAGGAAAGAAAAGTTTTTTCTTAATCGGTTGGATTGTTGTTTTCACACTGTTTATCACACTGATAACAACGCGATTAAATAATGATAAAAAAATTGAAAAATTCCGTATGATTGTTGAAAATTCGTATGATAATGAGATGACGGAAGAAGACAGAACAGCAACTTCACTGCTGGGCGAGTTTCATAAAGACATTGT
>JBDHYS010000207.1:0-3863 GCA_039811505.1 Paludibacteraceae bacterium
TTATTTTGAGCAACCAAATTTACAGAATCGGTACTTGTAAGGGTTTTAGCAGTTAAAGCAGCCTTTATACTGTCCAATTGATTTACTGATTTATCAGATTCGGCAACAACTTCTGCGGGTTGTTCACTTTCAGTTGATTCAGAAACTGTTTCTGTATTTCTATTGATTTGAGCAATAACTGAATTTGCTTCTACTAAATTATTGATAATCTCGGCTGCATCATAAGTTGGCCAAAACTCAAGATTAGCAGATCCTTGAAGCAGTTTTCGAACACGTTCCGGCTCATCAACTCCTGGAAGTTCAACCAAAATACGACCAGAACCTTCTAATTTTTGAATATTCGGTTGAATTACACCAAATCGGTCAATACGAGTACGCAAAACATTGAATGAATTGTTTATCGCTCCATCAACTTCTTCCTTAAGAACTTTTAAAACATCTTCATTCGATGAACTTAAAGAAATCTTATCTTTTAATTCAAACGTACTGAATAGTGTAGCTAATTTGGCTTGTGGATCAATTTCTTTATAGCTTTGAACAAATAAATCCAAATAACTTGTTCCGCTATTTGATTTTTGACGTTCATTTGCCACTTCAATTGCTTTTGTAAAATTGGGCGATGTGTTGTAGTTAGAAAGTGCACGAAGAATATCCGGTGTCGATATTTCCAACGTTACATACATACCACCTTTTAAGTCCAAACCTAAATTTACACCTTTTTCACGAGCTTGCTTTAGCGTATAACCTAAATAGACTTTTTGTTTTCCTAACGAATCCAAATAGTTGTAATAGGCTTTATTGCCAATACTGTCTAAAATGGTACTTCTTTCAATCGCTGACAATTTTTCGAAATTCGAACTGTTTTGAAACTGTTCTTTAGCTTGATTTGCTCTTTCACTTGCAACGCCTTCATGACGCATTGTAACAATATTAAACGACATGTAAAATAAGCTAACGAGAGCAAGTGCAATTGCAAGTGTTATAACCAATCCTTTGTTTTGCATGAGGGAATAACTTATTAATTATAAAAATATATTTTTAAAATGAGGTGCAAATATACTACATTATTTTCAATTAAATAACACGAAAGTTAATCTTTTTGTTATATTTATGGCAGGAATCCATTATTTACATAGAAAAGGGAGCTTAAATTTTTATTTTGAAAAATATTTGCAAAATTTTCAATAAAGTTTTTGTAGTTTAAAAAATAGCAGTATCTTTGCAACACTTTTCAAAAAAGTTAGTGAGTAAAACCTCAGTTGGTTCAGAGCACTCCGACAAATCGGAGGCATCGGCAAAACAAAAGAGTTTTTTGAAATATGAGGGCGTTTAGCTCAGCTGGTTCAGAGCATCTGCCTTACAAGCAGAGGGTCGGCGGTTCGAATCCGTCAACGCCCACAAATCAAAGTCGAATATAATTTTATATATTCGACTTTTTTTATTTTTATTTAGGATATTCTACCTCTATATTTTATTTTCTGAAAAATTAGGAATTTATTATGTCGGCTCAACAGAGGAAACTTGGAAGACAGATTAAAACGACATAATTATGGTAGAAGTAGATTGATTTTTTTTGAAAATGATTTAAAAAAAGAAAGGTTGTCTCACGACAACCCAATCTTCAATTAACCTTAAATCTAATACCATGAAAAACACAGTACAAAAGTAGTTGTAATTTTTGTACTGACAAAATAATATCGGACGAAAACATCTCTTATTAGGATAATTTAACTTTTTGCCTGATTTTTGGGTTATATTGTTGAGAAAACAACTAATTTTCTCTATATTTGCCTTTTCACAATACCAACAACACATTTTATGCGGACAAGTTTTATTACGGACACAAAACAAATTGAAGAATTGATCCTATTATGCAGTCAATGCTTTGTAGGAATGGTAGAAGAAGATGGATCGCCTTATGTGATTCCGATGAATTTCGGATATCAAGATGGTGAAATTGTTTTACATTCCGATTCACACGGTAAACATATCAATTTATTGGAAAAAGATAACCGTGTTTGCATCACATTTTGCACAGAAAATAACCGCATTTTATACCAACACCAAGATGTGGCTTGCAGCTACAGCATGGAATCAAAAAGTGTGTTGTGTAAAGGAAAAATTGTTTTTATTGAAGATTTAGCTGAAAAAGAGAAGTATATTAAAATTTTCATGAAACATTATTCCGACAAAGATTTTAAATTTTCAACTCCAGCCATTCGCAATGTAAAAGTTTGGACAATGAAACCAGAAGAGATTACAGCAAAAGCTTTCGGACAAAATTTTAAAGAGAAATAGACTTTGCAATTTCTAAAATTTGTTGTACAATTTCTTCGTCTGTTCCTCTCACTTTGTATTTTGCCTGTTGATAAAATGGCTCGCGAATTTTCAAATTTTTTACTATAAATTCCTCTAAATCATCACTCTTCACATTGGCTAAAATAGGGCGTTTATAAAGCTTAGTTGTTTTAAGCCTATCGGAAAGCTCTTTTGCGGTAAGTTGAATATAAATAGTTGTTCCGCTTTGATTCATCACATCAATGTTGTCAAAAAAACATGGAGCACCGCCGCCAGTAGAAATGATTGAATTTTCAAATTGAGAAACTTCTAACAAACTTTTATGTTCAATTTCTCTGAATTTCGTTTCTCCAACTTCGGAAAAAATTTGTGCAACCGATTTGAAATATTTATTTTCAATATGCAAATCCATATCCACAAAAGACAAACCAAGTTCTTTCGCCACAACTTTTCCGATGGAAGTTTTTCCGCAACCCATATAACCAATCAAATATATTCTCATATTTTCCCAATGATTTTTTCGTTCACAAAAATACACTTTTAAAACAATGTATCAAAAACGAGGAAAAAAGGAGAATTGAGGATAAATTGACTTTCACTTACATTTTGTCAATATATTTGCCTATATTTGCACCAAAATAGATACAAAAGAGAAACAACAATGAGTAATTCTGTCTTAATGATATTTACGGGTGGTACAATTAGTATGGCAAAAGATCCGGAAACCGGTGCTTTGCGACCTGTAGATTTTGAATCGGTAAGAAAACTAATCCCCGAAATAACCAAAATGGGAATAGATATTTCGGTTATACCGCTTTTGCCTTTGGTAGATTCGTCTGATGTAAATCCTGAAGTGTGGGAGAGAATTGCATTGACAATTAAAGATAATTATGAAAAATACGATGGTTTTGTGGTATTGCACGGAACGGACACAATGTCTTACACGGCTTCAGCATTGAGTTTTATGCTGACGGGATTGAAAAAACCTGTTATTTTCACCGGTTCTCAAATTCCACTTGGTGTGATGCGAAGCGATGCAAAAGAAAATTTGATTACAGCAGTTGAAATTGCGGCTGCCAAAAAGAATGAGAAAGCTACTGTTCCAGAAGTATGTGTGTTTTTTGAAGATAAATTATTTCGAGCAAATCGGACAACAAAACAAAATTCGGAACATTTTGGTGCTTTCAAATCATTTAATTATCCACCTTTGGCAGAGGTTGGAATACATATAAAATACAATTATCAAAACATTTATTCTCCTCCCAAAAATGCGAAATTACGTGTAAGAACCAAAACCGACCAAAACATTGTGATTATAAAAATATTTCCAGGTATAACAAGACAGACTTTCCAAAATATTTTGAAAATTCCGAAACTCAAAGCTGTGATTTTGGAAACTTTCGGTGCCGGAAATATTCCTTCGGACAAATGGTTTTACGAAGCTCTTAAAACGGCAAACGATGAAGGAATTATCATTGTCAATAAATCGCAATGCAGTGTGGGACGCGTGGAAATGGGTATGTAGTAAACGAGTTTGCATTTATTACAAGCGGGTGTTATTGGCG
>JBDHYS010000208.1:0-3852 GCA_039811505.1 Paludibacteraceae bacterium
GATTTTTAATCTGTTTCGCAATTCCTCGATTGAAGGAGGCACCATAAAAATAGCCAAAGCATTCTCTCCAAACAGCTTTTTCAGGTTAATACCACCTATTACATCCACATCAAAAATCACAACATTATTTTTGTTTGTAATCCTCTCTATTTCGCTGCGAAGAGTGCCGTAATAAGTACCATCATACACCTCTTCGTACTCAATAAATTCTTGATTATCAATTTTTTCTTCAAATTCTTTTTGTGAGAGAAAATAATACTCAACTCCGTTCTTTTCTTTGCCTCTTGGAGAACGAGAAGTGGCAGAAATTGAAAATTCTAAGCCCAAATCACACGTTAAAAGATGGTTGATAACAGTGCTTTTTCCCGTGCCGGAAGGTGCTGAAAATATGATGACTAATTCTTTCATTGAAATATATAAAATGAGAAATTTATAGCGTATTCAAAACTTGTTCTTTAATTTGTTCCAATTCATCTTTCATCATCACGACTATTTTTTGCATTTCGCTATGATTTGATTTGGAACCCATTGTATTGATTTCACGACCAATTTCTTGTGTAATAAATCCTAATTTTCTACCAGCCGACTTTTCTTTGTTCATCGTTTCGATAAAATAGCTTAAATGGTTTTTTAATCGTGTTTTTTCCTCATTTATATCCAATTTTTCGATGTAGAAAATCAATTCTTGTTCCAATCTATTTTTGTCGAATTCAATTTTTTCACTCAAGTTTTGCAAGTTCTCCTCTATCCTACCCTTTAATTTTTCAATTCGTTCGTTTTCAAACGGCTCTATCTGATTTAATAGCTTTTCGATGTTGAAAATTTTTGCTTTAAAAACTTCTTCAAGTGCTTTTCCTTCTTGTATTCTAAACTCAATTAGTTGATTAAGAGCTGATTCTACTAATTCCAACACTCTCAACCATTCTGTTTCGTCAATTTCTTCATTGTCCGTTTTCAGCGTATCCGGAAGCCGCATTAACAACGACATCCAATCGTCTGTTGCAGGAATACCGGTTGTTTCAGATAGTTCTTTCAACTGTTCAAAATATGATTTTAAGACACTTTGATTGATTTTTACGCCATTTTCTTTGGTTGAACTGTCGATATAAAGTATAAAATCAATCTTTCCCCTTTCCAATGTCGAATTAAGTAAGTTTCTTATTTCTAAATCTTTATCTCTGTAAATAGTGGAAATTTTGGTCGAAATATCAGCTTGTTTGCTGTTCAATGATTTTATTTCAACAACAATTTTTTTGTTATTTATTTCACAGCTACTTTTTCCGTAGCCGGTCATGGATAATTGCATATTGTTTGATAAATTTGGTGTACTATTTTTGACAATTAAAAATGCAAAAGTACAATTATAAATCAACTATTAAAAAGAAAATTATTTTTAATCTCTCTTTACAGGCCAATTAAAATCCGACTGAAAAATTCAAAGCACTTCGTGGCATCGAATGATTGGAAAAAAGTGAGATTGGATAATAGGTGTAACCTAATTGCAATCGGAGAAAATACAAAAACCGATACGAACTTCCAATTGTCCAGCCTGTTTGAAAATTATTTAAGTTATTAAAGCTATAACCATCTAATTTTGAATATATTATTGTTTCAAATTGAGGTCCTGTAAAAAAATTCAACCCACTTGAACGAGATTTATAGAGTTGATAATTTAACATTACCGGAAATGTCAATGAGGTGGTTTTTAGAGTAGAACGATTAGGAATTTCCAGAATCCTATTAGGATAAAGTGTGTATTTTCCCCAATTCAAATTGGCACCAACAGACCAATTTAGATTTTCAGAAATCGGCTCTGAATAGCCCGTTCCAACGTATATATTTCGCCATCTGTAATCGTCGGTACGAAAAACGTTCCAACCGATGTTCATATTTTTTCTCAATTGTTTGGTAAAATCGTTTTGACTGTTTGCAATAAAAGGGAGTATAACAAAAAGTAAGATAAAAAATTGATTTTTAATTTCTTTGTTTTGAAAGTATTTTAATAAAAACATAATAACAGAAATATTGATTTATAAAATTTTCTCTAATTTGAGCTGAATTCGTTTTCTATCAACGTCTATTTCAATGACTTTTACCAAAACGTGTTGATGCAACGAAACAATTTCAGCAGGATTGGTTACAAAACTATCCGACAAATTAGAAACGTGAATCAATCCATTTTCCTTAATTCCCACATCGCAAAAAGCACCAAAATTGGTAATATTGGTAATAATTCCGGGAAGTTCCATCTCTATTTTCAAATCGTTTATATTCCGAATGGTTGGATCAAATTCAAAAACTTTGATAGCAGAACGGGGATCGCGTCCGGGTTTTTCCAATTCTTTTAAAATGTCGTTCAAAGTGGGCAATCCAATTGCATTTGACACATATTTTGACAAATCAATTTCGTTTCTAATGGCTGCATTTGAAATTAGCTCGTCAATCTTTTTACCCAAATCTTGTGCCATTTTTTCCACAACAGGATAGCTTTCGGGATGAACTGCCGAATTATCCAATGGATTTTCGCCTTTTGAGATGCGCAAAAATCCGGCACTTTGTTCAAATGTTTTGTTTCCTAAATTTGGAACATTTAGAAGTTGTTTTCGGTTTGTAAAATCGCCGTTTTTCATCCGATAATCCACAATATTTTGTGCAATTGTAGCTCCCAAACCTGAAACATACATTAATAAATGTTTGCTTGCTGTGTTCAGATTAACCCCTACTCTATTCACCGCATTTACAACGGTTTGGTCAAGCGATTTTTTCAACAGATTTTGATCTACATCGTGCTGATATTGTCCAACTCCGATTGATTTTGGATCAATTTTCACTAATTCTGCTAACGGATCCATTAAGCGCCTTCCAATGGAGACTGCTCCACGCACCGTTACATCGTAGTTTGGAAACTCTTCACGAGCAATTTTTGACGCAGAATAGATAGAAGCGCCGTTTTCATTTACCACAAATACTTGCACTTTTCGGTCGTAACGTATATTTTGAATAAATCGTTCCGTTTCACGACCGGCTGTTCCATTTCCTATTGCAATAGCTTGAATATTATACGATTCTACCATTTTTTGAATCTTTCGTTGAGCTTGTGAATGTTCATTTTGAGGTGGATGAGGGTAAATATTCTCATTGTGAAGCAGATTTCCTTGTGAATCCAAACATACAACTTTGCAACCGGAACGAAAACCCGGATCAATTCCCATAACTCTTTTTTGTCCAAGTGGCGATGCTAATAAAAGTTGCTTTAAATTTTCTGCAAAAACAGAAATTGCTGTTAAATCTGCTTTTTCTTTGCTGCTGTTTGCAAATTCTGTTTCGATAGAAGGTTTTAGTAATCTCTTGTAGCTGTCCAAAACAGCTTCTTCCACCAATTTTCCCGATTCATTTTCGGCATATTTGAACAGTTTTAACAAACGTTCTTCGCATTTGGCGTCATCGGCAGCAATGGCAACCTTTAAAAAACCTTCACTTTCGCCTCTCCGAATTGCCAAAAGTCGATGTGAGCTGATGTGGGAAAGTTTTTCTTGATAGGAAAAATAATCTCTGAAATTTTGAGCTTCTTCCTCTTTTCCTTTTATCAATATGGACGTTATAATAGCGTTGTGAGTGTAAATAGAACGCATTGTGTTGCGACTTTTCTCGCTTTCGCTAATCCATTCGGCGATAATATCCTTTGCGCCTTTCAGGGCATCTTCACTATTTATGACCGACTGTGAAATGTATTTACGGGCAATTGGTTCAATCGAATCAACTTGCTGTTTCATTATGATCTTTGCAAGCGGTTCAAGTCCTTTTTCACGCGCAATTTCAGCTCTCGTTCTCCGTTTTGGTTTGAATGGGAGG
>JBDHYS010000209.1:0-3845 GCA_039811505.1 Paludibacteraceae bacterium
ACACCGAAATACAGAGCTATCATTTGAAAGCGATAAATGAACTTGCATTTTACGCAATAGAAAAACAAGACGAACATCTTCAAGAAACATTACTTGAATTTTATTATTCAGTATTTGCTAACATAAGAAAACAGCACGACAAATCTAAACCTTTGGTTTATCCGATTGACTTGTATTTTCTTGTAAGCAAACTAAACGAAATCGCAGTAGAAAATGAAAACAAAGCTTAGAGCAATTGAACATAGAGCTGTTAGCGGAGTTTGGCTACTTGGCGAAGATTTTGAAGATATTACAATCTCAGAAGAAACATATAGTTGGCTTTGGAGAAACATTTACACCATTTGCGATAATCCACGTTTGGTAAAAATGTTTTGGGCAAATTCAAGTCAGTATTTTGATTACAGATTACAAGCAATAATTCCCGATTACGTTTCTCAAAACGGAAATATAATTGCTACTAATCAAGAGCAAATAAATAAACGTGATGAAGAAAGAAAAAGATTTCTTGAATTTCATTATGCACTTGGCGGTTTATTGCTTTATCGGAAACAATATAAAACGCTGAATTATTTGTTTGAATATTCGCAATCACAACCGCCAAAATATGTGTTGCTTACCGAAACAATGACACAAATTTTCCATTGGTTTGAAAATTTCAGAAACGAATTTAAACACAGAACGCCAATAGATTTAATATATTACTTTCCCGAACTTGACAATTTAGGAAACAGGCGACAAGTAAATTATTGGATTTGTAGTTACATCGCAATTCTATTTCTAAGACAATATTCACCTCATCAATATTACACTTATCAGAGCTTTACGGCTTTGCCAAATCTTCCTGATGATGTTTTAGAATTAAGCAGTTGGCTTGATAGCGTTTCATTTTTTGAGAGATGTTTAAACAACGTGCTTTCAAATGAAGAATTGATTAAAGACCTTGAATTTGAAAAATTAGTAGAAGAAAACACAGCAAATTTTTCTTCGTTTGTCAACGATTTAAAAACCGCTATTAAAAATAAAATTGGGCAACAAAAATTAAATGCGACATTATCTGACGATAAAATCAATAATTTTTATTCCAAATCTAATGAGATAATCTCAAACGCTTTTGAAATTTACAAACCAATCTTTATAGAAAAAAGCGATGAACATTCTAAGAGCGAATTAAAATTGAGTGTCAATGGAGAAAGAACGTTAATGTCAAAATCTGCGTTTACCGACAAAGACATTCCACATTTGAATTATGATACTTTTTTTGCAGGAGCAATTGCAACACATAGCATCAAACGTTTCATTCCTAATTCATTTTTAGTAGCAAGAACAAAGCGATATTTACTCAATAAAGGCAATATTCTTATTGCATTATCCAAAATTATCGGCAACAACAATGACATTATAGTTATTGGAGTGAATATTGGTTATCAACTTCAAGAAATTCTTGAAAAAAGTAATTTCAAAAAATTTATTCAATACATTCCTTCAACAGAATATCATTCACAAGATATGTTATTTGTTCTTCGGAAAAGTGATTTACCGGCAATTGAACACAAAGATTTAAAAGAAGATGAAAAAACCGAATTGCAATTAAAATGTATCAATGAAGATTTAAAAATTTATGCTTCGGTGGTTGACATCAATACAAACGAAAACCAAGCTCTTAAAGGCAGGTGGAATTTAGAAAACGAACCCAACAATGAAGATTTAAAAGTTCAGTTGGCAATCGCTTTTTTAAGTATTATCTATTGGAAGGACGAAAGAGAAATTATTCAAATCAATATTGCTTCGGAATATCGTGAACAAGGTATTCAGAACGAATTAAACGATGTTGTTCCATTGGCTAACATTGAGAACAAGCAAAAGAATTCTTGAAAAATCCTTGTTTCGTCCCAAATATTTACTAAATTTGGGACGAAATATGAGTGCAGAAAGACCCAAAATAGAAGCAAAAGTCGTAGAAATACTGCAAGGTACACCGAAAGGAAGCATTCTTTTCGTGGACGACTTTTTGGATTTGGGTAGTCCCGACAGCATAAAGAAAGCACTTTACAGACTAACCAACGAAAAAGGTTTACTCATTCGTTTGGCTCACGGAATTTATCTCTACCCGAAAACTGACAAAGAATTAGGTACGCTCTACCCTTCTACCGAAGAAATTGCCAAAGCCATAGCAAGACGAGATAAAGCAAGAATTATCCCGACAGGCATTTATGCACTTAATCGTTTAGGACTTTCTACACAAGTACCAATGAAAGTTGTGTATCTCACAGACGGAGCAACACGAAGTATTAAAATCGGAAAGCGAACAATTTCTTTCAAAAAAACAAGTCCGAAAAACTTAATGACAACAGGCGAAATCAGCACATTGGCAATTCAAGCATTAAAAGAAATTGGGCAAAAAAACGTTGATAATGAAGTCTTGCAACAACTATATACTGTATTGAAAAACGAAAGCGAAGAAAACATTTTACACGATGCAAAATTGGCACCTGCTTGGATAAATAAAATCTTAAAACAAACTGTGAAATGAATACAACTTGGCTAACATTACCGTTAGAAAGAAGAATTGATATTCTCAATCAAGCTACCGAATTTACAGGTTTGCCAGTTGTTGCCATTGAAAAAGATTGGTGGGTTACGTTGGCTTTGAACGCTTGTTTTTCTTTGCCATACAGCGAACATATAATTTTTAAAGGCGGAACTTCTTTGAGTAAAGCGTGGAATTTGATTGAGCGATTTTCGGAAGATATTGATTTGGCATTGGACAGAAAATATTTAGGCTTTGAAGGCGACATCAGCAAAACACAAATCCGAAAGTTGAGAACAAAATCCTGCGAATTTATCTCTACGGTTTTCGTTGAAGATTTTAAAAAAGTGTTTACAGAATGGAATGTAATCAATAAATGTTCAATCATTGCACAAGAAGTAAAAGACCACGACAAAGACCCGCAAATTATAGAAATTCACTACCAATCTGTTTTAGACACGGAAAGATATTTACCGCAAAAAGTATTGATTGGGGTCAGTTCACGTTCATTGACCGAACCAACTGAAAAACGGGAAATCAACTCAATTTTCAGTTCGTTATTTCCCGGCTTAAATTTTGCAGACAAGCCGTTTAGCATTTCAACCGTTTTACCACAACGGACATTCTTAGAGAAAGTGTTTCTGTTACACGAAGAATTTTCGCAAGCACCCGAAAAAATCCGCACCAATCGTTTAACAAGGCATCTTTACGATTTGGAAAAACTAATGGACACCGAACACGGGATTGAAGCGTTAAAAAGCACAACGCTTTACAACAACATCGTTGCACACCGAGAAAAATTTAACGCAATCAGAGGTATTAATTATTCAAATCATACTCCTGACAAAATCAGTATTGTTCCGCCCGACAGCATTATTGAACAATGGAGAGAAGATTACCAAGCAATGACACGAAATATGTTTTACGGTAATTTTTTGACTTTTGATGAACTGATAAACAGAATTACAGAACTGCAAAAACGAATAAACACAAGCCAACGCTAAATCAAGCACATTTGCAAACCGCACAAACCGACACACAAAACAAAGTTTGCAAAAGAGCTTGCTTTGCCGACCCGAAAAGAAAAACAAAAAAAATCTTTCCCTCGCTTCGCAAAAATTAAATCCGCAGACACGCTAAGCCTGACAGACAAACAAGCGGACGAATAACCACTGCTTATAACAAGCAGTTTTGCAAGAGAGCGGGTGAACGGCTCCGTTTGAAAAATTTGTGCTATATTTGGTATCCCTTCGGTCTCCTACGTATTGCGTAAAATAAAAAAATCTCGAGGCTCTTGATGTTGACTCGAGATTTGGAA
>JBDHYS010000210.1:0-3841 GCA_039811505.1 Paludibacteraceae bacterium
AAAACCATTATTTAGACTATTTTGAGACAGTTTTGCCAAAAATCTCAACGGGTGGAATTATCATTGCCGACAACACTTTGTGGGCAGAAAAAGTGGTAAAAGAAATTCACCCAAACGATAAACAAACACAAGCAATTATCCATTTTAACGATATAGTAAAATCAGATGCAAGGGTGGAAAAAGTAATTTTACCAATACGAGACGGATTAACAATTATTAGAAAAAAATAGAAAAATGTACATTTACGAGTTAGCATTTAAAGTTCGTGATTACGAATGTGATTTGCAAGGAATAGTGAATAACGCCAATTATCAGCATTATTATGAACATACACGTCATGAATTTTTAGTAGAACACGGAGTAAGTTTTTCCGATTTGCACATACAAGGAATTGATGCAGTTGTGGCACGAATTGAAATTGCGTACAAAACACCACTTCGCTCAAAAGATGAGTTTACTTGCAAATTATCTGTCAAAAAAGATGGCGTAAGATATGTTTTTCATCAGGCAATTTACAGAAAATCAGACAATAAAATTTGTTCTACTGCAAAAGTTTCAACAGTGGTTGTAATCAATGGAAAACTTACAGAAAATTTTCCGCTTTTCGATGAATTAATCGAAAATCACACAAAATAAATTCGTGAAAAGAAAACATCAGACGTTTTCAATTCGAATTTAGTCAAAAAGCGACATTTGCTGCGTATCAGAATTATCTATCTTCAAATCTTGCTCGATTATGTCGATTGATTCTTCTGTTTTTTCATTCAATTCGGTAGAGTTTTGCGTTTCATCATCGTTATTCTCCACAAATTTTGATTCGTCTTCGTTTTCTTCTTCCGGCATTTCTCTTGGCTCCAACTCGTTTATGGAAGCCACCGAAAAAGTTGTCAGTCGTTTTCCGCGTGCTTTGTAGCTTTTCACTCCGATAAATTCCTCTGCATCAATTTCCAACGACTCTCGGTACGCATCACCTTCACCAAAAACAACTTCAATTCTTGGATATTTCTGCTCTGTGAGCAACACCATCTTGGATTGTTCGTTTTCACCCAAGAAACTTGTCAGTTTAACTGTAGGTTCTAATTGAAACCTTTTTAAATAATAAAATTTTTGATCCGCATCAAAAAGTGCAACTGTCCAAACTTTATTTGGATTGAATTTTTTAACAAATAAAATATCCGTTTCAAAATGGTTGCTAAGTTCAAAATTTGTTGTTCTAAATTCTCCGTTTGCAGTAACGATTAAAACCAAATCATCGTTTGTAAATTCTCCCAAGTATTCGCCTCTGTTGTCGTAATTTAGTCTAAGTACATCTTTATCAAACCACACTTCACGTCCGCCCAAAGTGGAACCACCTTTTTGCTTCAACATGATTTTGTTAATCAGGTTTTTTGTCAAGATATTTCCCATCGATTGGCGTCCTTTGATTGCAATATCGCTAAAATCTTTCTCAATAATTGGATTTTTCAAACGTGGTTTCGGTTTCAAAAAGACACGAATTAATTCGGCTTCGGCATTCGGATTGGCACTAAAATAGAGTATTCGTGAATTTTCTGCACCTTGCGTTACGTCATATTCTTTATCGCGCGTAATTCCGGTTACTGCAAAACGTTTTATATAAGCCGATCCCATTTTTCCATGACGATACACCACGTTATAAATCGTCCGTTTATCGTTTCGTTTGAAAACATTGAGATAAAGTATATTTTTTCCTACAAACAGTTTTTCGGCAATTTTCACGATTTTATATTTGCCATCTTTGAAAAAAACGATAATATCGTCAATATCGGAACAATTACAGATAAATTCATCTTTTCGCAATGTTGTTCCAATAAATCCTTCTTCACGATTGACATACAATTTTTCATTTGCCTCAACTACTTTTGCAGCCTCAATTGTATCAAAACTACGAATTTCGGTCATTCGAGGATATTTTGAACCGTATTTATCTTTCAAATTTTGAAACCACGTAATGGTAAATGCCACTAAATGTTCTAAATTATATTCTATCTCTTTTATTTTTTTCTGAATGCTAATAATCGTGTCATTTGCTTTATCGGAATCAAATTTGGTGATACGCACCATTTTAATATCCAATAATTTTAGAATATCTTCACGATTCACTTCGCGAATAAAATCTTTTTTAAATGGTTCTAATCGTTTGTCAATATGCAGAATAACAGCATCTTGCGTTGAACTTTCTTCAAATTCCTTATCTTTATAAATTCTATTTTCGATAAATAATTTCTCCAACGAAACAAAGAAAAGTTGCTCCAACAATTCGGCACGCTGAATTTCAAGTTCTAATTTCAATAAATTTTTAGTGTGTTCAGTGCTGATTTGAAGCAATTCGCTAACTGTAATAAAACGAGGTTTGTTGTTGTGAATTACGCAGCAATTGGGCGAAACGTTGATTTCACAATCGGTAAAAGCATACAAAGCATCAATCGTTTTATCCGAAGAAGCTCCCGGAGATAAATGGACTAAAATTTCAACTTTATCGGCAGTATTATCATCAACTTTCCGAACTTTAATTTTACCCTTATCATTTGCTTTTACAATACTTTCAATCAATTTTGATGTATCAGAACCATAAGGTACACTATTAATTACAAGTGTTTTGTTGTCCAATTTACTGATGGATGCACGAATTTTCACACTTCCTCCACGCTCGCCATCGTTGTATTTACTTATGTCTATATTTCCTCCCGTAAGAAAATCAGGATACAACGTAAAATCTTCTCCACGTAAATAAGCAATGCTTGCGTCTAATAATTCATTAAAATTATGAGGAAGAATTTTTGAATTTAATCCAACTGCAATTCCTTCAACACCTTGTGCTAACAACAAAGGAAATTTGATAGGTAACGAAATCGGTTCTTTATTTCGTCCGTCATAAGAGAGTTTCCATTCGGTAGTTTTTGGATTAAAAACTGTTTCTAATGCAAACTTTGACAATCGAGCTTCGATATAACGAGAAGCTGCCGCTTTATCGCCGGTAAGAATATTTCCCCAGTTCCCTTGGCAATCAATCAACAAATCTTTCTGTCCCAATTGCACAAGTGCATCACCAATAGAAGCATCGCCGTGCGGATGAAACTGCATTGTATGACCTACAATATTGGCTACTTTATTGTATCTGCTATCATCCAAACGCTTCATCGAGTGCAAAATTCTTCGCTGTACCGGCTTTAATCCATCGTAAATATTGGGAATAGCTCGCTCCAAAATGACATACGAAGCATAATCCAAAAACCAAGATTGATACATTCCCGATAATTGGTGTTTTACATTTGGATTTTCGGTAATTACAGGTGTTTTATAAGTAGAATGTCCCTCCATTTCATCTGTCATCAACTCCATCTCATTCTCTAAATTCTCATCACTTTGAACAGATTCTTGCTCTTCAAACTCATTCAATTCATCCTCTTTCGACATACGTTTCTATTAAATTTTATGTTTATAATATTTATCCGTTTTACACAATATTCTTAATATTGCTATTAAATTCTACAAAGTTAATCAAAAAGATCAAGAAAAAAAGATACTTTTGTAGGTATATTTTTTTGATTCACTAAAAAAACAAGAATTAAACAAAACTTGCTCTATGAACTTAAAAACTATTTTCACCTCATTCTTGATTACCAATATTTTGCTATTTTTTTCATTTTCAGCAAACGCAGAAACGGAAAATAAAAGTTTAAAAGTTGGTTTTCATTATTCACCGTATATCAACACAAACTTAAGTGAATTTGGAAAATCTGGCGTAAACAATTTACTTTTAAATGGAAATTCGAGTTTTGGTGTCAATCTTATTAGAGAAATTACTTCTTCTGTTTTTTGG
>JBDHYS010000211.1:0-3836 GCA_039811505.1 Paludibacteraceae bacterium
ATTGTGATGGCTCATTATTACCAAACAGGTGATATACAAGATATTGCAGATATGGTAGGCGATAGTTTAGCATTGGCTCAATGGGCAGAAAAAACCGATGCCGATATAATAGTACTTTGTGGAGTTCATTTTATGGGCGAAACAGCAAAAATACTTTCACCACACAAAAAAGTATTAATTCCTGATATGGAAGCTGGTTGTTCACTTGCTGATAGTTGTCCGGCTGAAAAATTTGAAGAGTTTGTAAACGCACATCCTGATCATACTGTTATTTCTTATGTAAACACTACGGCTGCTGTAAAAGCTCTTACAGACGTTGTGGTAACTTCTACAAATGCCAAAAAAATTGTAGATCAATTTCCGGAAGATGCCAAACTTATTTTTGGACCCGATAGAAATTTGGGAGACTATATTAATAGTGTAACAGGACGAAATATGCTTCTTTGGGACGGTGCTTGTCATGTTCACGAACAATTTTCGGTAGAAAAATTGATAAAACTTAAAGAAGATAATCCCGATGCAGAAATCGTGGCACATCCGGAGTGTAAAAGTGTGATTTTTAAAATGGCTGATTTTGTTGGTTCTACTTCTGCCCTTTTGAATTATGTTACAAATTCGGAAAAAAATAAATTTTTAGTTGTAACAGAAAGTGGTATTTTACACCAAATGGAAAATAAAAATCCTGAAAAACTTTTTATTCCCGTTCCACCAGAATTTGAAGGACAAACTTGCCATTGCAACGAATGTGTGTTTATGAAAAAGAATACAATGGAAAAAGTTTATTTATGTTTACGTGATGAAACACCCGAAATTTTTGTAGAAGAAGATGTGCGACAAAAAGCCGTAAAGTCAATTCATAAAATGTTAGAAATGAGTTAAGTAATTAACTCATTTCATTTTATATTTATAATTGCCATAATTTTGAAAAATAAAATTATTAAAGGATAGTATTGTATATCTTTATTTTCCTATACAAAATTTTGAGAAAATATTTCCCAAAATCTCATCATTCGAAATTTGTCCCGTGATTTCACCCAAATGAAACATACATTCACGAATATCCTGACTTAAAAAATCATTGGAAATACCACTATTTATCCCATCAATTACCCTTTTTATAGCAATTTGAGCAAGTGAAAGTGCTTCGAAATGGCGGATGTTATTCACGATTATATCGTTCGGCTGTATTTCTCCTAATTGAGAAGTTTTTATAAGTGTTTTTTTGAGCATTTCGGTATTTGTTCTGTTTTTTGCCGAAATATAGACTCTTTCACCTTCAAAACGTTCAAAAATGGACTCAATTATTGTCTTCTCCTCTTCTGCTAATTTATCAATTTTGTTAAAAACAAGGATAATTTTTTTATTTTCTGAGCGATTATAAATTCGCTCCGTCAACCATTCGATATGCTCGCTAACTTGTGTACAATCAATTACCCAAAGCACAATATCGGACTGTTCAATTTTTTGATACGTTCTATCAATTCCTATTTTTTCTATCGTATCTTGGGTTTTTCTAATTCCGGCGGTATCAATAAATCGAAATGTAACACCATCAATTACTACTGTATCTTCAATTGAATCGCGTGTTGTTCCGTGAATATCGGATACGATTGCTTTTTCGTCATTCAGCAGAAGATTTAATAAAGTAGATTTTCCAACATTTGTTTCACCAACCAATGCCACAGGAATTCCATTTTTCAATACATTTCCTATTTGAAATGAGTTGGCAAGTTTCGTAATTTTATCATTGATATTATTGGCAGAATGGAGAAGAAGTGAGCGGTCGGCAAACTCGACATCTTCTTCTGAAAAATCGAGTTCTAACTCAATTAACGACACAAAATTCAACAAATCGTTTCGAAGAATATTTAATTCGTCAGAAAAACCACCTCGCATTTGATTTATTGCCATTCGGTGAGTCGATTGCGTAGTGGAAGCAATTAAATCAGCAACGGCTTCAGCTTGCGATAAATCCATTTTTTTATTTTGGAAAGATCGCATTGTAAATTCCCCCGGTTTTGCCAACGAGCAACCGTTTTTTACCAATAATTCTAAAATTTGTTGTTGAATAAACGTAGAACCATGACACGAAATCTCAACAATATCTTCGCCCGTAAAAGAATTTGGAGCACGAAAAACGGTTAATAAAACCTCATCAATCAGTTGATTATTTTCCGGATTGAACAACGAAGCAAAATGAACACTGTATTTCTTTTGATCCGATATTTTTTTCTCTTTGTTTGAAAAAGAAAATAGTTTATCACATATCAAAAAAGCATTTGCTCCAGATATGCGAATAACGGCAATTCCACCCACACCGGGCGGAGTGGAAATTGCACAAATAGTTGAATCAAATATGTTCATCGAAATATAAAATTTGAATTTTAAATAAGCAAATTGATAAAACCTTAGATTCTATCTAAAACAGTTTTTACTAATTTTTCGACATACGGTTTGTAATCAGTGTTAGCAGCTTCAACTCTTCTGTTGGCAATTATGCAACAAACCGTCATTGCTTTATGTCCGCCCATTAATTTAGCCAAACCTGCAATTGCTGAGCCTTCCATTTCGTAGTTAGTAATTTTGTAATCTTTGTATCGAAAAGATTCTATTTTATCATTTATTTCAGGATCTGCAAGCCCTACACGAAGAACCCTTCCTTGTGGTCCATAAAATCCATTTGCCGAAATGGTTACGCCTCGAAGCATATCATCTTTTCCAATTCTGTTTATCAATTCATTATCAGCATCTACAACGTAAGGAGCTGCAAGTTGCTTATTCCAATTTAAATGTGTTGTGAGTGCTTTTTCAAATTCCAAATCGGCAATCGTATCACGTCCTTCATAAAAATTAATCATTCCGTCAAAACCGATTGATTTTTCAGAAATCAAAAAACTGCCAAGTGGAATTTCGGGTTGCATTCCGCCGCTCGTACCAATTCTGATAACCGTTAATTGTCTAAAATCTTTCTTTTCTGTTCTCGTTTCAAAATCAATATTGGCCAATGCGTCCAATTCGTTCATCACAATGTCGATATTATCCGTTCCAATTCCAGTGGAAACGACCGAAATTCGCTTTCCTTTATACATTCCTGTAATGGTGTTAAATTCACGGCTTGAAACAGAAATTTCTTTGCTATCAAAGAATGAAGCTACTAACTCTACTCTACCCGGATCGCCAACTAAAATAATATTATCGGCTAAATGTTCTGGTTTCAAATGAAGATGAAAAATACTTCCGTCTTCGTTGATAATTAATTCTGATGGTGGAAAGTGTCTCATGTTGTTTTGTGTTTTTGAGATGAATACTTGCATTTGCAAATTTAATAAAAATTATCAATCTGCAATGAAAAAAAATAGCGAAACAAAACCTCTTTGGATAGCTTTGTTTCGCCAATTTAGTTTATTTAATCTTATCTATTTTTTGATTCTATTGTTTAATTGTTGGATTACGTCAGCTGTAATATCATATTTCTCTTTTGAGTGCAATACATTATCGTTGCTTGTATTGCTGATAATCAATTCATATTTTCCATCTTTGTTATATTCTTTGAAAAATGTAGTAATTGTATCTCTCAATTGTTTGCTGATTTTTTCTTGTTGCTCAAGGATTTGTTGCGTAAGATTTCCTTCCAATTGTTGTAAATCTTGCTGTTTTTTCAAAATACTTTTTTGTGCATCTTCAGCTCTTTCACGACTAAGAAAAGCGTTGTTCTCCAATTTTCGTTGAAATTCGTCCATTTCCGTTTGCAATTGACGAGCTTTTTGATTTAATGTAGCTCTTGAACTTTCTTGTTTGCTGATTAATTTTTCATTTGCATCTTTTGCAAATGTGTA
>JBDHYS010000212.1:0-3834 GCA_039811505.1 Paludibacteraceae bacterium
CAGCCAAGCACGCAAACACTTGTTCCTGTGCGTGACGATTCTGTGAATTTTGGCGATACGAAAAATGTTTTTATTGAGGGTGAAAACCTTGAAGTGTTGAAAGTGCTTCAAAAAAGTTACTTCGGTAAGGTGAAAATGATTTACATCGACCCGCCCTACAATACCGGAAACGACAGCTTTATTTATCCCGACCGATTTGCAGAAACGAAAGAAGAATACCAAAAACGAGTGGGTGACAAGGACGACGAAGGCAATATGACCGGCGAGGGTATGTTTCGGAAAAATTCACGTGAAAACGGGCAATACCACAGCAATTGGCTGAATATGATGATGCCCCGGCTTTATTTGGCGAGAACGTTGTTGAGAGATGACGGCGCGATTTTCGTTTCCATTGATGATAACGAAGTGCATAACCTGCGTTTGCTGATGAATGAGATTTTTGGAGAGGAGAATTTTGTGGGAGAATTAGTCTGGAAAAGTAGGCAAAATAAAGATAATAGAAATATTACAGGATTATCAATTGACCATGAATACATAATTTGCTATTCAAAATACAATGATGGACGAAAACTAAAAGGAGCAGAAAGAAAAATTGAACAATATTCAAATCCAGATAATGATCCAAGAGGAGTTTGGGTAAGTGGAAATATGGTTGGACTTTTAGGCGAAGATTTAAGACCAAATTGCCACTATAATTTAATAAATCCAACTACAAAGATTAATTATGGCAAGCCAAAATTAGGATGGAGGTATGACAAAAATACAATGTCCAGATTGATAAAAGAAAATAGAATTTTATGGCCGGAAAGTGCAGAAGGAAGGCCAAGAAGAAAGGTGTTTTTAAATGAACTAAATTCAGAATTGCCAAATTTTACATCAATTATTGGAGAAAAATTTTACACAAGGGATGGAACTAAGGAAATAGACATACTGTTTAATTCTAAATATTTTGATTTTCCAAAACCTTCGGGTTTGATTAAAGAGTTGCTTGTCCAAGCAACAAATAATGCGGATGATATTATCCTCGATTTCTTCGCCGGTAGCGCCACCACCGCCCACGCCGTAATGCAACTCAATAAAGAAGATGGGGGAAACAGAAAATACATTCTTGTTCAAATGCCCGAGCTTTGCGATGAAAAATCGGAGGCTTACAAAGCAGGCTACCGCACCATTGCCGATATTGCCAAAGAACGCATCCGGCGAGCTGGAAAGAAAATTCAAGATGAAATAGCTGAAGAAAACAAAAAGAAAAAAGAAAAGTTGGATTTTGAGGAGAATGCTGAAAACTCAAAATTAGATACCGGTTTCAAAGTATTCAAACTGTCCGAAAGTAATTTCAAACAGTGGCAACAACCGGAAAATTACTCTGCCGAAGCCTTAGCCGAGCAGTTGAAACTTTTTATCGACCCCGTGGCCGAAAACGCCGACCTGCATAATATGGTCTATGAACTGCTGTTGAAGAGCGGTAAGGATTTGAATGCAGAAATCGCAAATCACAACGGCTACTACCTGATTGACGGTAATGACCTGGCGCTTGTTCTCGAAAAAGTGGACGAACAAATCATCACTGATGTGCTTGCCAAACAGCCTAAAAAAGTCATCGCCCTCGACAGGATTTTCAAGAACAACGACCAATTAAAAACCAACACCGCCCTGCAAATGAAAGATGCGGGAGTGGAGTTTAAAACGATATAGGGATGGAGAATATGGATAATCAACATAGACAACCTACCGTAATCGATCTTTTTGCCGGTTGTGGCGGACTTTCACTTGGACTACATTTAGCCGGTTGGAAAGGACTATTTGCTGTTGAAAAAAGTCCGCATGCTTTTGAAACCTTAAAATATAATTTAATTGATAAACTAAATCATTTTGAATGGCCTGCTTGGTTAACGCAAGAGGCTCATGATATTAATGAGCTTTTAAAAAACTATGAAAAAGAATTAATAAAACTACGTGGGACAGTAAATCTTGTTGCGGGAGGCCCCCCATGTCAAGGTTTTTCAATGGCAGGTAAAAGAGTAAAAAAAGATATTAGGAATAATCTTGTCTTTTCGTATATAAAATTCATAGAGTTTGTGCAACCTAAAATAATTCTTTTTGAAAATGTGAAAGGATTTACCTATGCTTTTGATAAAACAGAAAACAACAACTCAATTCCCTATTCAGATATAGTTATTAAAAGATTAGAAGCTCTAGGATATGATATAAAAGCAAATATTATTGATTTTTCAGAATTTGGTGTACCTCAAAGACGAAAGCGTTTCATATTGGTTGGTGTGAAAGATGGAAAAGCAAAATATTTCGAGAAAAATATTAACGAATTAAAGTTAGAGTTTCTTAAAAATAAAGGCATAACACATAGGACTTCATTAGAGGAAGCCATTTCTGACCTTTTACAAAAACATGGAGAAAGTAATACGCCAGATAGGAAAAACTTCAAATCAGGATTATATGGTAAGGCTGTATCTAATTATCAACGTTTAATGCGTGGCAATAGGAAGTTGACCGGCATGGTAGCTGACAGTCATAGCTTTGCTAATCATAATAAAGGAACTATTGAATGTTTTTCAAATTTAATAAAATATTACCCAATAAAAGGAAAAAGAATTGAAAACAAAGAAAGGGAAAAATGGGGTGTTAAAAAACGAGGAATTACCGTTTTATGTAAAAACTCTGTGGCACCAACACTTACAAGTCATCCCGATGATTACGTTCATTATTGCGAACCAAGAATAATGACAGTACGAGAATATGCGAGAATACAGACCTTTCCTGATTGGTATGAAATAAAAGGAAAGTACACAACAGGAGGGAAGTTGAGAAAAACAGAAGTTCCACGTTACACACAAATAGGTAATGCTATACCACCTCTATTTGCCGAATTGGCGGGATTAGCGTTAAAAAAGATATAAAGTATGCAAGAAAATCAATTACAATTCAGGGTAAGTTCAGCTTTAAAAGATCTTGTAGGTAAAGACTTAATCACTAATGATTTTATTGCTATTTTCGAGTTAGTAAAAAACTCTTATGATGCTTATGCTACAAAAGTTGATATTACATTTAAAAAAGATGAGATAGTTATTGCAGATAATGGAAAGGGGATGACACTTCAAGATATAAAAAGTAAGTGGTTATTTCTTGGATTTTCTGCAAAAAAAGATGGTAGCGAGGATGATGACAAGCAAAGTTCTTATAGGGATAAAATAAAACGTCATTATGCAGGTGCTAAGGGTATTGGTCGCTTCTCATGCGATAGATTAGGGGAAAATCTCACTTTAACAACAAAAAGTAAGTCATCTGTGAATTCTGAAATAATTTATGTGAATTGGACAGATTTTGATATTGATCAAAGCAAAGAGTTTAAAGACATTCAGTTAAGACATATATCAACAAATGAAAAAATTAATTTCCCCAAATCAAAAGATAGTGGAACGATATTAAAAATATCTTCATTACATTCGCAGTGGAACAGAAAAAAAATATTAGATCTTAAAGCACAATTAGAAAAACTTATAAATCCATTTTCAGAAACTACTGATTTTGAAATAGAATTAATATCCGAGGAGAATAAAAAAGAAGATGAAGCTAAAGCTAAAGCTCTACCTGATGGTTCAATAGAACCTGCGGTTGAAAAGGACATCGTAAATGGTGTTATCAAAAACAGCATACTTGACGTTTTACAACTAAAAACTACTCAGATTGCATTAATTTTAAAAGAAGATGAAATATTAACGACTATCAATGACAGAGGCACTAAGATATTTCAGATCAAAGAAGCAAGTAGTGATTTTAGCCATTTACAAAATGTAACAATTTACTTGTATTACATTA
>JBDHYS010000213.1:0-3832 GCA_039811505.1 Paludibacteraceae bacterium
CAACTGAAAAATCGGCTTACTTCTTATATGTTTCCTTCAACCGCAATTTTATCAATCGATCCCGATTCAATTGTTGTCAATTATTACCGGCTTTCTTCTAAAACTTTGCCGATAAAAGTTCATTCCAAAATTAGTTTTGCATCGCAATATTTTTTGAGTGATGATTTTTTGGTTGAACCTGCCACGGTAAAAGTTTTTGGACCAAAAAGCTTGTTGGACACGTTGAGTGCAGTTTATACAGAAAAAATAGAATTAAAAAATCTGTCTGATACGGTTGTAGTAAAAGCAAAATTTGACCAATCCATCTCAAATTTGAAATATGCTTTTGAAGATGTAACGATAACGGCTTTTGTGGAGATGTTTACCGAAGGAAAAAAACAGCTTCCGATTACCATTATTAATTGCAACAACCATGAAAATGTGCGGGTTTTTCCACCCGAAGTGCAAGTTGCATACAATGTTGGTTTGAGTAAATTCAGTAAAATTAAAGACAACGATATTAAAATTGTGTTTGATTGCGATGAATCGCGTGATTTGAAGAGAAGGCGCTACAAATTGAACGTTATCAACAATTCATACTATATTTCTAACATCCGAGTTTCTCCGGAAGAAGTTGAATTTTTATTTGAAAATAAATAATTTTTTTTACAATTTAGATTATGTGGCAACGTATTCAAACGCTCTATTTCATTTTGATTTTAATTCTTATGTCGGTTGCTATTTTAGTACCTTCGGTTCATTTTTTTAATTTAGAAAAACAGACACACTTTATGCTCGATTCACGCGGTGTGTTGCTACTAAACAGTGAAGGAATAGCCGAAAAAACATTTACAACCAATCCATGTACTTATTTGTACGGAATTTTACTTTTTCTGACAACTTATATTATTTTTCAATATAAAAACCGAAAAAAACAGTTCCGTTTAGCCACTTTGAATTTTATTCTCATATTTGCCTACATCGTAATTTATTTTGTATTTGTAATTTATACGAAAGGAAAATTAAACGTAGATTTAGAACTAAAATACCCTTCCGTCCTTCCAATTATTGCATTGATATTAAATTATTTAGGAATGCGTGGAATTAGCAAAGATGAAAAATTAGTGCGTTCATTGGATCGATTACGATAAACTTTTTTGTTTGGTTTTTTGTTACATTTCCATCTGCAAATAGAATAAAAATCATGTATAGAAACCGTTCTTTTATGCGAATAATCCATTCAAATAAGATCTGTTTTTTTATTCTGTTTATTTTCTTATTATTCCAATCATCTTTTATAAAACACCCAATGAAAACAAACCCATTAACGCCTGAAGAAGAAAGAGTTATCATTCACAAAGGAACAGAAGCTCCTTTTGTGGGTGAATACACCTATTTTGATAAAGAAGGAACTTATTTGTGTAAAAATTGCGATGCTCCGTTGTATTTATCCAAAGATAAATTTGAAAGTGAATGCGGTTGGCCCTCTTTTGACGACGAAATAAAAGGTGCTGTAAAGCGCCTTCCCGATGCAGACGGACGAAGAACAGAAATAGTTTGTGCCAATTGCGGTGGACATCTTGGGCATGTTTTTCAGGGAGAACAATTTACAAGTAAAAACACACGTCATTGTGTCAATTCTATTTCGTTGAAATTTGAACCGGTTGTTTTAACGAATAAATTACATACAGCCTATTTTGCTTCAGGTTGCTTTTGGGGTACGGAATATTATTTTATGAAAGCAAATGGTATAACCTCCACAACGGTTGGTTATATGGGCGGACACACCGAAAATCCAACCTACCGTGAAGTTTGCAACGGCAATACAGGACATATTGAAACCGTTGAAGTAGTTTTTGACACATCCAAAACTTCCTATGAAGATTTGGTAAAACTTTATTATGAAACACACGATTTCACACAAATTGGCGGTCAAGGTCCTGATATTGGTGAGCAATACCAATCGGTGATTTTTTATACAGATGATTTACAAAAATCCATTGCTGAAAAATATGTAGCAATTTTAACGACAAAAGGTTTCAAAGTAGCTACAAAATTAATTCCGGCAAAAAATAATCAGTTTTGGGAAGCTGAAGAATATCATCAAGAATATTACGTTAAGAAAAACGGAACGCCTTACTGTCATATTTATAGAAAGATTTTTTAACCGTTTTCTGTTTCAAAACTCCCAATTAAAATTTTATAAAGTTACAATTTTTTAATTTTGTTTTACTACAAGCCGATTTTGTAGTAAATTTGTTATTTAAATAAGTTATACAAAAAAAATAATGTCAGCACTTTTAGAAAAATTAGAAGGACTTCAACATAAATTTGAAGAAATATCGCTCTTAATTACCGACCCGGCAGTTATTTCGGATATGAATCGCTATGTGAAATTAAATAAAGAATACAGCGAATTATCCAAAATAATGGACGCTATGAAAGAATATAAAATAGCTTTACAAACCATTCAAGAAGCAAAAGATATTCTTAACAATGAAAATGACCCTGAATTACGCGAAATGGCGAAATTGGAACTTGATGAGTTGGAGCCAAAAATTCCGGAAATGGAAGAAAAGATTAAATTTCTCCTAATCCCAGCCGATCCGGAAGACGGTAAAAATGTGGTAATGGAAATTCGTGGCGGAACGGGGGGAGATGAAGCAGCAATTTTTGCAGGCGATTTATACAAAATGTATTCTCATTTCTGTGAAGATAGAGGATGGAAAGTGGAAGTTACCGATTTTAATGAAGGAACCAACGGCGGTTTTAAAGAGATTATTTTTAAAGTTTCGGGTGAAAATGTATATGGAATTTTGAAATATGAATCGGGAGTTCATCGTGTGCAGCGCGTTCCCGAAACCGAAACTCAAGGTCGCGTACATACTTCTGCTGCCACAGTTGCAGTTTTACCCGAAGCCGATGAGTTTGATGTGCAAATAAATCCTGCCGACATTGATTTTCACACATCACGCTCTGGCGGTGCAGGAGGACAAAATGTGAACAAAGTGGAAACAAAGGTGCAACTTACGCACCGTCCAACCGGAATTGTGGTCGTATCACAACAAGCACGAACACAACTTGGCAATCGCGAAATTGCAATGGAAATGCTCCGAACAAAAATATATAATATGGAATATGAAAAGCATTTGGAAAAAATAGCTTCTCACCGTAAAACAATGGTTTCAACCGGCGATCGTTCTGCAAAAATCAGAACGTACAATTATCCACAAGGAAGAATTACCGATCACAGAATAAATTACACGATTTACAATCTTTCTGCATTTATGGGCGGCGCCATTCAAGACGTAATTGATCAACTTACGATAGCTGAAAACTCCGAACGAATGAAAGAGAGTGAATTATAACTTTTGTTGAACTTTGAAAATAAAAAAAAACCAATGAACAGACAGCAACTTATAGAAAACATTAGAAGAAAAAAATCATTTCTTTGTGTTGGACTTGATACAGATGTAAATAGAATCCCAGAACATCTTTTCGACGAAAGTGATGATCCTATTTTTGAATTTAACAAACAAATTATTGATGCAACAGCCGATTTGTCCGTTGCTTACAAACCAAATATGGCATTTTATGAAAGTTTGGGAATGGAAGGTTGGGACGTTTTGGAACGAACAGTTGAATACATCAAACAAAACTATCCCGATCAATTTATAATTGCTGATGCCAAACGCGGCGATATTGGAAATACATCGGCAATGTATGCACGTACTTTTTTGGGAAATATGGATTTTGACGCCTTAACTATTGCACCTTATATGGGCGAAGACAGCGTTTTACGTTTTCTGCCGTATGAAAAGAAATGTGTGCTTCTATTGGCTCTAACTTCCAA
>JBDHYS010000214.1:0-3790 GCA_039811505.1 Paludibacteraceae bacterium
TTATAAATTATACTTCCCTTTTGGGAAAACACTGTATTCCTTTGCTTCATTCCATGGTAAAACATTTGTTCGTTTTGCCCATTCATCATACGCCTTACTCATTTTTTCTACTATTTTCGGATATTTATCAGCCACATTGAATGCTTCACTTCTATCCGATTCAATATCATACAGTTCCCATACTTCATTATAAAAACCTACTAATTTCCATTTTCCATCTCTTACTAATCGATTTCCTTCGTGTTCAGCAAAAATTGGAGCTGTATGAATATTTTTCTTTTTACCTTGCAACAAAGGTTTAATACTTTTGCCATCCGTTGCCGGTAGTTTAAGCCCATTTTTTTGTGTTGCCCATTCTACTCCTGCTACATCCATACAAGTAAGCGTAATGTCTTGTAGAAAAGCATATTGAGAAATAATCGTATTGTGTATGTTTTTCTTGATTCCTTTGGGCCAATGAACAATTAAAGGAGATGCAATTCCACCTTGATGCATAAAGTGTTTATGTTCTCTAAATGGTGTATTTATAAAAGTAGCCCAAGCTTTTCCATAATGTGCATATTTCTCTCCACCTAATCCATATTTTCCTAACTCCTCCATATTAAAATTACCCAAGGGTTTGGCTTCAGCTTCACCTCCATTATCGGAGAAAAAGAAAATTAAAGTATTTTCAAGTTGTCCGGTTTCTGTCAAGTAAGCAATCAATTTACCTATATTTTGATCTACTCTATCAACCAATCCGGCATAAGTTGCCATGATTGCATCCATTCGATCTTTTTGTGTGTCAGTAAGTGAATTCCATGAAGGAACCGCTGCACCTTGATTGCCCAATCGTTTACTTTCACTTGGAAGAGGTGCTAAAACAGTGTTTTTGGGAATAATGCCCGAAGCGATCTGATTTTCATATACTCGCTGTCTTAACACATCCCAACCCTCTTTAAAACGCCCTCTGTATTTCTCAAAATCTTCCGGCATTGCTTGCATGGGAAAATGTGGTGCATTATAAGCTAAATACAAAAAATAAGGTTGGTCTTCTTTGGTTTGATTGTGTTCCTTAAGAAATTGGATTGCCTCATCTGTAAATGCATCGGTGGTATAATAGTTTTCTCCCTGAGCTTTAATGTGTTTATTGCCATTGTATAATTCTTGCGGATCAAAATAATCGGAAGTTCCAGGCAAAACACCGTAAAACTTATCAAAACCACGTTGTAATGGCCACGTAATTGAATCAGGCGAACTTATATGCCACTTTCCGGTCATATAAGTACTATATCCTCCCATTTTCATGATTTCGGGAAGCGTATAAACCGACTCAACAAGACATCCACGATAAGCAGCAGGAATATACATTCTATCTTCGGGAGTATATTGTTTTTTTTCAGCATTAACTTTAAAAGTCATGTGTCCAATTCCAGCCTCATGAGGGTACAATCCTGTTAAAAGACTCGCACGTGCAGGACAACTTCTGGCAGCATTAAAAAACTGACTAAAACGGACACCCTGTGAAGCCAAGTTATCTAAATTGGGGGTTTCTATCAAACCTCCATAACTACTCACACCTGAAAATCCCAAATCATCAACCATTATGACAATCACATTTGGTTTTTCATTGTTAGCAGCAGTTACAGCCGAAGCGAATGCTCCGGCTGTAATTACGCTTGCGCTAATCAAACTATTACGATAATATGAAAACTTTGATTGTTCGTTCACATTTTCTAATGCTTAAAATAATTTAGTAAAATCCCTATATAAAAGAGATAATGGAAAACTATTGAACATTACTAATTTGTTCCGTGTATTTATTACCAAATTCATCAGTTACCACTATTTTAACAACAGAACCTTTTTTTTGTGGTGTATAATAAAACAAATTATAAGTGCGTACAGGTTCTAATTTTGGTTTTCGTGTTGGCTTTTCAGGTCCGATAAAAAAGTTGTATGCTATTGGATCATAACCTGTAAATTGTTTCATAGTTCCTTTGCGTTTTCCATTCTCATATACATCAATTTTCCAATTCGTATTATAATTCCAAATATGTGCAACAACACTTTGTTCTTTCTCCTTTACCATACCTACCGGATACACATTCATTTGATAATTTTTATCTTGAAAAGTTGATTTATAATATAAATTGACCAATTGATTTCCTTTAATTTCAAGCACTCCGTATCCATTTGGACATCCATTGGTATTAATATTTCCAGCCCACGAATTTCCCATTGTCGGGCTAAACGTATATTCAACGATTTTATCTGAAACTTGATTGAAATTCATCCTATGTGTGTGTCCTGATAAAAACACAACTTCGTATCCATCCAATATGGGAAGTAATTTATCCACTTCACTCATAATGCGTGTTTTCCCTCTTCTATAAAGTGGCGAGTGCATTACAATAATGATTAATTTATCTTTGCTTATTTGAGATAAATCTTGCTTTAACCAATTTATTTGTTCTTGTGAGATTTTCTCTTCATACTTTTTCCTTGTGTTGTAGATGATATTATCTAAAGCTACAAAATGGCAATCGCCTCTATTGAATGAATAATAGGTCGGACCTAAAAAATTTTCGTAATTGTGAGAAGCTTCGTAATCATTTCCAATTGTTTTTTCATCGTGATCATGATTTCCAATAACTTGAAAATAGGGGAATGAAAGTTGTTGAAAAGCTTTCACATAATCCGGGTATAAAAAGGGAGCATCCCACACATTATCTCCAACTGTCATTCCTAAGAAAGTAACATTTTTTGGATAAGTAGATTTTAATTTCTCCAAATCTTGAAATGGTTCATTAGTAAATCGAATCATATCCTCTTCAATTTGAGATTGTGGATCAGCCATTACGGTTAAAACAATGTGTTTGTCTTTTTTTGTTAGCCTTTGAAGTTCAAAATTAGCAACAATATTTTCCTTATATCCTTTTATGTTTTTATAAAAATGGGGGATATTTCCAACATGAGGAATTTGATAATCGGAAGGAACAGAAATAAAAACGAATTTAGCGGAATCATTTCCTTGTAATTTATACTCACCTAGATCATTTGAAACAGTGATGTTGTATCCATCACTTACAACAACATTTGGTATGCCGTTTTTTTCGGTATCAGATATTACACCGGAAATAGTATGATTGTAATTACTTCCTAAAACCAATGAACTGATAAAAGAAAAAGCAATTACGAAAAACATTTTACTGACAAAATTCATTTTTGATTAAAATTTAACGGATAGGGCTCGAAAATCCTATCCGTTGATTATTATATTGGTTATTTTACACTTTTGAAATTAACAAAATTACCATCAATGTTCACTGATATTAAATAAACTCCCGCAGGCAAATTATTACCATTAATTTGTGCAGTATTTCCTGCTACATTTGTTTGAATTAAACTTCTACCATTTAAATCTACTATTTGAACAGAGAAATTATTAACAGATTCTGGTACTTTCACATCAAACTTATCATTAGATTTATTGTATTTTACACTCACATTATTGGTGTTATACAAAGATGACAAACCAGCCATAACAAGTTCAGCAGATTTTACTACTGATACATTAGAAATATTTGTACCATCAGTTGCTTTTACGCGATAATAATATGTTTTTCCTCCGTCAAGACCAGTAACTTGATGTGAAGTTCCTGTTACAGTTTTTGGAAATTCTGAAATCAAATCCGATTTTTTTCCATTCACATAAATATCTCCAATCCAACTCGTACCGCCGCTTGTTACATAATAATCCGCTGCACCAACATTACTTCTCACAGAACCTGACACGACCCAGCGGATG
>JBDHYS010000215.1:0-3779 GCA_039811505.1 Paludibacteraceae bacterium
AGCTTCCACGTACGTTCCGATATTTTGAGGATTATTTTTTGTTGGAAAATCTACGTGTAACTTTCCAATGTATGCACAATCGTAACCATTGCTCGACAACACATCGCTAATTGTGATTGCATTTTCACGTAAACTGCTTATCGGACGTGAGCTGTTGCAATTTAATGAAACTCCGCTCCCATCGGGAAACATTCCTGTTAGCATCATTCCTCTGTGCGGACTGCTCAATGGACAATTACTTTGTGCAGACGATAAAACAACCGATTCTTTTGCAAATTTACTTAAATTGGGTGTGTGAACCGGATCGGCAACTGTATTTAGATGCTCTTTAAAACCCTCTTCGTTCCAAATTTGCATAGCATGATTACGCATTTGATCCGGAAAAACGTAAATGATGTTGGGTCTGTTTTCTTGCCCATTAACAGTAGAAATTGCAGAAATTCCAAGTGCTAAATATTGTATATTTTTAAACCGTTTCATATTAAATTGCATTTTTATTTATCGTTAACAACTATTTTATACGAATATACACCTTGTGAAAGTTGTTTCGTAGCTTTCAAAGTTACTCTATAAATTTCATTTCCCCAAACTTTTGAAAGTCGAGTATCGGGAAGTGAAATTGTTTCAATCATCGGTTCAAATTGAGATTTATCGTAATATAAAACACCTTTTTTCCCTTCTACATTGATTTGTACTTCTCCTTTTTTATCGATATTTACATCACCCCAAAGCATAAAATGGATTTCGTTTGGTTGATTTTTACTTTTCAACTTAAATTTATCTTTAATTTCAAGTTCACCATCTTTTAATTGATACGACCTTTTCCACGAAACAATATTTGCTTCGGTTGGGTATGCTTTTGAAATATCATATTCTACTGTTTTTTTGTTCTCGTTTATGATGGTATTGATAGCTCTGTAATTTTCTCCAAATTTTTGTTCTACTCCATTTATCGAAGGAAGATTATGATAATTGCTTCTCATTGTCCAAATTGAATAACGCTCAGGACCAAAAGTTTGTCGGGTATAAGTCCCCACACCCACATCAATTACAAAGGGCGTATTTTCCACCCAAAGCGAGAAAGTTCCTACATCGTTGTGATTATGGCTTTCTGCATTAAATCCGCCTTTTGTTGCCAAAAACATTTTTTGATTATTCTTAAAATAATAAAATTGTGTTTCAGGATAAATAATTACTTCCGGAGTTTTATAATTTGGAGAATAATTTTTCAATTCGTTATCATTGACGATTGATTCTAAAACCCGGAAAAAATCAATTCCATATTGCAATGTAGATTTTTTGTCCTTTGCCAAATAAGCTGCAAAACCTCTCATTTCATCGCTGTTTACAGCTTTTCCATAACGGTAAATTAATCCTTCAGGAGCAGAAAACTGAGCAGAAGCATCGGCAAAATTTACTACCCAATTATTCCCCACATAACTTCTTGAGATGTATTCACCCATATCACGTATCATAGGATTTTCAAACAAAGAAATTTTCCCGTTGGAAATTAAATGTAACAATTCTAAATAATCATACAATTTCCCTGCTGCGTGTCCCCAATATGACGGACCTTCTTCACACGCACCGTCAGAAGTTACATAATTAATGAACTTATCCACAGAAAGCATACTTCGATACACATCTTTGCTAAGTTGTTTGCTATCATTTTCGAGCAAAGCAATTGTTTGCAAACAATTAAAATTTGTCCATGGATTCCAATTATTTACCATTCCATCTTCACGCGGAATAAAAGCCATCCACCAAAATCGGTCAATATTGCGATAGGGATCAATTATTTTTGTTTTTATTTCATCGTAAAGTCGTTTGGAGATAATTGGATTTACTTTATCAAATTCATCGTGAAAGAAATAATAGACCCAACTTAAGAACGAACCAATTTCACCGGAACCCAAATCAATCACTTGTTCCGTATGGTCTGGAAGCGTACGCTTTGAAAGCTGAGCGGTTAAATGTGCCGAAAGCACCCACGAAGTTCGTTCGCAATTGTAAAACACACCGTTTATTATCTGATCAATAAACCTACCCTTTCCTTCTGCTAATTCTGCTAAAACCAAATCCGAGAGTGCGTTATTATTGGCAGAATTTGGGTCTTGCATTATGTTTCTGTTTCCGGAACGCTCGTATTCCAAATAATCCGTTGCTTTAATTGTTTGCCATGCGTAATTTAATTGTTTTTCGCCTCGTTTAATGAGTATTTCTTTATTATCTCCCAATAATTCGCTCCACGCATTCCTATCGGCATAATCCGGATATGGCACCCATTGACGATTCAGAACCAATGTCTTTTCAATTTTTTCAGGAGAATTGTCTTTAGCTAATAAATTTCGTTCACTCGCACCATACATTATAGATAGATGCGAAAATAAGAACAAAGTGAAAATTACAAGTTGTTTCATTGCATTTTGATATTTGTGATTTTGTGAGTGTAAAATTAAAGCTACTTTTGATTACAAATAGGATAATATTTTACATTAAAAGGTATAAAATTGTACAGAATTATTTTTTCTACAAATAATTAGTAAATTTCACCAACTTTCAATTGTTAATAAAGTTGCATTTAAACGTAATTTCAATCCACAAACTACTTATATTTCTATAAAATAGACACTTTGTGTTAATTAATATTAAATAAATGCTGTTTTTGGAATAAAGATGTGTTTTATAACATAAATAACTGTACTTTTGTATCGTGTTTTTCATGGTATTAGATTTAAGGTTAATTGAAGATTGGGTTGTCGTGAGACAACCTTTCTTTTTTTTAAAATATCCCTGCTACTATAATATCATCCCTACGCGATTTATGCGGAATATGCGTTGTTATGATTCTACCAAAATGTCGTGTCAATGGCACTTAAAGGTTTTTGGAGGATTTCAAAGTTTAAATTCGTTACCAAAAGCCGGTATTTCTATATTTTTAAATCCGTGTTCTTCCAATTTTTCTTTGTAATCTTGTTGCACATCGTATTCGCCGTGCACTAAAAACACTTTTTTCAGCTCTTTTTTATTTTGGCAGCTTATAAAATCAATCATTTCTTTGTAATCTCCATGTCCTGAGAGTGCTTCTATTTTACATATTTCAGCATTGATATCCCGTATTTCTCCAAAAATGGAGATATTTTTTCGTTTTGGCTCTTGAAGTCGTGCACCCAAAGATGTTGGCGAACAATATCCAACCATCAAAATTGTATTTCTTGGATTTTCAATGTTATTTGCAATGTGATGTTTTATTCTTCCTGCCTCAGCCATTCCCGATGCCGAAATAATAATACATGGTTCAGAAAGTGTGTTCAGCTTTTTAGAATCTTCCACATCCTTAATGTAATGTAATCGATTGAATCCAAATGGATCAGGTGATTTTGGCACCATAATTTCACTCCGCACTTCTTCGTTGAAATTATTAAGATGAATACGAAAAATATCGGTGGCATTTACAGCAAGCGGACTGTCCACAAATACATTAATTGGTGGAAGTTTTCCTGCATTAAAGAATTTATTCAAAATGTACACAATTTCTTGTGTCCTACCAATTGCAAAAGAGGGAATTATCAATTTTCCTCTTCGCTCAACGCACGTTCTATGAATAATCGAAAATAAAGCGTCTTCTACATTTCCCGAAGGCTGGTGCAATTTATTTCCATAAGTTGATTCTGTAATCAAATAATCGGCTTGTGGAAAAACATCAGGTGATTTTAATATCCGATTTGAAGGTCGTCCAATATCTCCGGTGTATGCAATTCTGGCTTTTTTTTTTTTTT
>JBDHYS010000216.1:0-3777 GCA_039811505.1 Paludibacteraceae bacterium
CACATGTATTTATGTGCAATCATTGATTTGTTTACCAGGAAAGTTCTTTCCTGGGGAGTTTCAAACACCATGGACACAGCATTTTGTATTGAAGTCTTAAATGATGCATTGCATCACCATGGTAAACCGGAAATATTTAACTCTGATCAAGGCAGTCAGTTCACATCGCCCGAATTTACCGATGTTCTAAAAGATCAAAACATTACGATCAGTATGGATGGTAGAGGGAGAGCATTGGATAATATTTTCATAGAAAGATTGTGGAGAAGTGTTAAATATGAGTGCATTTACCTCAATGCTTTCGAAAATGGAGCTCAATTATATAATGGATTAGATGAATATTTTAGATTTTATAACACAGAAAGAAAACACCAATCCCTAGATAATCAGACGCCTGACAGTGTTTACACTAAAATTGCATAAAAATTTTGAAGTATGAGAAAAAGTTGTAAATTTGAGCACCTTAAAAATCAAAAAGCGCTTTTCATCAGAGAGGCAGAATTCTGCCTCTCTGATGAAAGAAGAAAAATATTAATAAACTAATAAACCTGTCCTAACAAAGGGGGACACTTAAAACAAATAAATCAATTTAAAAGAGTATGAAAAAAATAATAACTTTAATAGTTGTGGGTTTAATGCTTACACCATGTTTCTCACAAAGTGTCAGAATTGTACTACAAACCAGATTAAATTTCAGATTTGTAGAGTTTGACAGTATTGTAGTTATCAATACTAGAACATGGGATACATTAAGAAAATTTTATCCTGATACGATTTTATATTCTTCTAGTGTTGGGATAGATGATTATCAACAAAACGATTTTTTTGGTTTTGAATCAAATTTTCAGAATCCATATTTACAGGAGACTGAAGTTACTTTAAATGTAACTCACTCTGAGGAAATTCATATAAGCTTAAATGATATTTCCGGAAGAGAATGTCAAACCTTTTCCCGTTTTTTTAATCCAGGGATTTACAAATTTCGAGTATCTGCGAAAAATCATGGATTTTTTGTATTAAATGCAAAATCAAAAACTTATTCAAGTTCAATCAAATTAATTCAGTCCTCATCTGGAAGTGAAAATTTGATTACTCTTATTGATGAAAGTCAAATAGAAAATTCAAAAAAGCTTGATCCAAATAAAAGTGATGATAGTGATTTTTTTAATATTGGGGATCGATTGATTGTAAGATCTTATTATAGAGACAAGTCTGAAAATTCTTCTCTTTATACGATAAGAAATGGATATTTTATTCGGGATTTAGTTGATGATATATCTTGTGATTCAATAGATTTTACTGGTCAATGGTACATACTTAAAGATGGAACAGTAAACACATCTTATCCAACAGATGAACCATTTTCTTTTCAAAATGAAGTTAATTTTATCTCCGATTCTGTTTTTTCTACTACAACACTTTGTACCCCTTCCTCAAGTTCAATATGGATTACTAGTACTGTAGGAACTACTACATATCGTAAATATAAATTGTTTGAGCCCTCTTATGAAAATCACCCATTCTCATTCTACCCAACGAGTACTATAATAGCAAATATTAACTCATATTCAGAAAATAACACTTATTCTTTTCATTTTTTTGATTGCAATTATATTCTCTTAATTCCAATCGGTATAAGTTATGAAGGATACAATATACTTATAAGAAATCCCTATTAATTTAAATTATAAAATTATTAGCCACAAAAAAATTATCACGCATGAAAAAATTTTTTTTATTTGTTTCAGTATTTTTGTATTTATTCTTGTGTTTTAGCCCCCTGAAAATTCAGACTGGATTATAGATAAAAACTATAATTTTACAGTATGAAAAAAAGAACATTTACAAAAGAAGAAAAGTTAAAGATTTTGAAAGAAGTAGAATCGGAAGGTTTGAATGTAACTCTTTCAAAATATGGCATTTATCCAGCTAGTTATTATTCCTGGAAAGAGAAGTTTGATCAAATGGGCGATTCCGGATTTGATCATGGAATGAAAAAAGAACACATAAAAAGAATTCGCCAGTTAGAAAAAGAAAATGCTATGTTAAAAAAAATCGTAGCAGAGAAAGAGTTGGAAGGTCAGCTTCAACAAGAACTTTTAAAAAAAAAGTTTCTCTTGGAGAAAAAAAAGAAATAGTGAAGTCTTTCATCGTTAAAGGATTACATCGGGATAAGGCCCTTTCTATTGCAGAAATGACGAAGCATCAACTCTATTATCAACCTAGAAAGAAGAAAACACCTCCTGGATCCACTTTTACCGTAAAAGTGGATCCAGGAGGTGTTGAGGTTGTCTCAAATGAAGAAATACAAGAAATAATTAAGCGTTTACAAACTTCACCAGAATTTGATTATGGATATAACAAATTTTGCGCCCACCTTAAGCTAGAAGGTTATAAAATCAATCATAAGAAAGTATATCGTTTAATGAAAGAGAAGGTTCTTTTGAAAGAAAAACCAGTAAAACAAGAAAAAACTTACGTAAAATTTAGGAAAGTACTTCCTACCAGACCTTTAGAAATATTGGAAATGGATATTAAATTTGTATGGGTAGAGGAACACAGAAGACATGTTTATATTTTAACCGTAATTGATACATTTAATAGATTTTGCTTAAATAGAAAAGAGGGCTACCAAATTAAAAATGAAGATGTTAAAAAAATGTGGGAAGAGATTATTGAACAATATTTACAACCGTATGATTGTTTAAACCAACCCATCAGGATTGAATTACGTAATGACAATGACAGAAGATTTAGTGCAAAAAAACTTCAACATTTTTTTGAACTAAATCGAATCGGTCAAGTGTTTATTCATCCATATACACCTCAAGAAAATGGACATATAGAAAGCTTTCATTCAATACTTTCAAGACATTTAGATCGATATGTTTTCTGGTCATTGGACGAACTAAAAACAAATTTAGATCTATTCTATGAGTATTACAATGAAAGAAGGCTCCATTCTTCCATTGCAAACTTATCTCCATCAATATTTTGGTCATGTTGGAATAACGGTTGGGTAGAGAGAACGGTAAATTTAAAAAAAATGAGAAACAAATTTAAATTATTAATCCCTTATTATGAGATTAAAACTAGGTTATTAGAACAAGAAAAATTAGAAAAAAATGAAATTTTTCTTGAATGTATTTCAAATTAAAAAAAATGTATATTTGCAGTCACAAATTAAATATAACCCTGTCCGAAAAACAGGGGGTTGAACCACATACATAAAAATAAGTATTGTTATGATAAAGTAGAATATGTAAATGCTAAGACTAATGTTTATATAATCTGCGAAAAACACGGTGAGTTCTTATGCACTCCAAATAATCATTTAAGTGGAAAAGGTTGTCCGAAATGTGTTGGTAAAAGTAAAACTACAGAAGAGTGGATTTTGGAAGCTAAACAAATGCATGGTGATAAATACAACTATTCTAAAGTTGACTATAAAAAATGTGACACAAAAGTATGTATTCATTGCCCTGAACACGGAGATTTTTGGCAAGTAGCTCAATATCACTTGAGTGGTAATGGTTGCCCTATTTGTAAACAAAGTAGACTAGAAAACGAAGTTTTATCAATTCTGAAAAAATTGAATGTAAAATATGAATTCCAATACAAACCTTTATTTTTAAAAAATGGGAAAGGGCAACAATCATTAGACTTTTATCTTATTGATTATAAAATTGGTATTGAATGTCAAGGGGAACAGCATTTTAAACCTATTGATTTTGCTGGAAAAGGTGAAAAATGGATGAATCAATTATTTGAAAAAAA
>JBDHYS010000217.1:0-3765 GCA_039811505.1 Paludibacteraceae bacterium
AATATCCTTGGCTGCGTCAAAACCTAAGTTTTTGCAACGACGCCCTGATAATGGTTGCCATAAAAGTAAGAAAAGACGCTCTGATTTTAAACAAAAAATTCAGTACAGGCTATTTTGATCATGGTAAATATCGTGTTGTTGCCATTAAAAGGAAGAATAGAACAATTATTCCAAGTGGAAACGATGAAATTTTGGCTGATGACGTTGTCTATTTCATTACGATGAAAGAAAATTTTGATTATGTAAGCGAACAAGCGGGGAAAAAAGAGTTTCAGATAAAAAACGTGATGATTATGGGTGGAAGCAGAATCGCTCAGCGAACAGTAAAATTTCTTCCACACAATATGGATGTAAAGATATTGGAACGAAACAAAGATAAGTGTTATCAAATTGCAGAATGTGTTGGGAATGCTCTGATTATTAATGCCGATGGCAGAAATGTGGAAGCACTTCAAGCAGAAGGAATTGAAGATGTTGATGCGTTTGTGGCTACAACTTCCAACTCGGAAGCAAATATTTTAGCTTGCGTAGAAGCAAAAAGATTGGGCGTAAAAAAAACAATTGCAGAGGTTGAAAATATCGATTATTTGCAATTAGCAGAAGAACTTGAAATCGGAACAGTGATTAACAAAAAACTTATTGCAGCAAGTTATATTTATCAACTCACTTTGGATGCAGATGTATTGGAAGTAAGAAGTTTAACTTCGGCAGATGCAGAAGTGGTCGAATTTATAGTAAAACCTAATTCTAAAATCACAAAAGGGAAAATAAAAGATATCAAACTTCCTGAAAATGTGAATATTGGTGGCATTGTTCGTGAAGGAGTTGGAAGTATTGTGTATGGAAATACTCAAATTCAAGCCGGTGATCATATTATTGTTTTTTGTGCATCATCCACAATTCGCAAAGTGGAATCTCTTTTTAATTAAGATTTCAAATGAATCGAGAATTAAACGTTAAACTCATTTTCAAAGTACTTGGAAGTCTGATTATTGTCGAATCACTTTTCCTCATTGTTCCTGTCGCAGTTGCCATTTTTTACAGAGAATTTAGCATTGTACATAATTTCTTTTTCACAACTCTAATCGGATTAGTCTTTGGTGGTTTTGGATTGCTTATTGGCAGAAAAGCAAAATTGACGGTCGGAAAGCGAGAAGGTGCGATTATGGTGTCAGCAACGTGGGTTTTATACACGCTTCTCGGTTCACTACCATTTTATTTCAGCGGCGTTATACCTAATTTTACCAACGCTTTTTTTGAAACTTTATCAGGATTTACAACCACCGGAACAACCATTCTCAATAACATTGAATCTTTGCCTTATTCTATGTTATTTTGGAGATCAATGACACATTGGATTGGCGGTTTAGGAATAATTGTAATATTTTTGGCACTTTTACCTATGATTGGAGGTGCCGGATATCAGCTTTTCACTTCCGAAGGAACAACTCCAATGCGTGAAAAAATTCTCCCAAAAGTGAATGAAACGGCAAAAATTCTACTGTTTGCATATCTTACTCTCACTCTACTTTGCACCATTGCTCTATTTGTGGCTGGAATGGGCTGGTTTGATGCTATAAACCACGCATTGTCCATTGTGAGCACCGGCGGATTTTCAACCAAACAATTGAGCATTGCTTATTTTAATTCCCCTGCAATTGAATATGTTACCATATTTTTTATGTTTTTTTCGGGAATTAATTTCACACTTTATTACTTCTTTGTAAATTTTAAGTTCAAAAAACTTTCAAAAAACGAAGAACTAAAATATTATATAATTTTATTGGTTGTATCCACATTGATTGTCTTTTCATCACACATTAACCTCAACAGTAAACCGTCTTTTGTGGAATACGAAGAGTCGTTCCGAAACAGTTTATTTATCGTAACTTCTTGCATCACTTCAACGGGACTTTGCACTGAAGATTACACACTTTGGAATCCTTTTACTTGGGTTGTGCTTTTGGTTTTGATGATTACGGGTGCTTCCACCTACTCCACTTCAGGTGGATTAAAAATAGCACGCGTTGTTTTACTTTCAAAATTTTGTTACTACGAATTTAAAAAATTACTTCATCCCAACGCCATAATGCCTGTGAAATTTAACGGTCAAATAGTGAAAGATGATGTTATGCTTCGTATTTTAGGATTTGCAATTATCTATATTATGATAATTATTTTTGGCAGTTTTATTCTGAGTGTTACAGGATTAGGATTTTCCGAATCACTTAGCGGGATGATAACTTCAATGAGCGATGTGGGTTTGGGTTTAGGGAAGTTGGGTCCTTCACACAGTTTTTCAGAAATACCCGTTTTTAGCAAATGGTTTTTGGCGTTTATAATGATTGTAGGACGTTTAGAAATCTATTCGGTTTTGCTGTTGCTTACGCCCGTTTTTTGGAGGAAATAAGTTGGATTTTGATTGAAATGATACTTTTACCTTCTTTCAAAAAAAGTTTATCGTAATTCTATTTCTTCAATGCTTTTATTATTTCGACAGCAGCATTTTTCGCTGCTCCAAAATCACCTAATTGATTGCTGATTAATTGGTAATTTTCCAACATTGATTGTCGATACGTTTTGTTGGTTAAGATTTGATTTATCTCTTTTTCAATCAATGAAGAGGTAAAAAGTGAACCAATTAATTCTTTTACCACTTCTTTTTGTGCAATAAGATTTACCAACGAAATAAATTTCACCTTTAAGAAAATATCTTTTAATAAAAGTGCCATTTTTCCAAAAGCAACCTGATACACAACAACTTGTGGCGTACTAAGTAGAGCAGTTTCAAGTGTTGCTGTTCCTGAATTTACAACGGCGGCTTGTGCATTTGACACCAAATCATACGTTTGATCAAATACCACCGGAATTGAATTTTCCTTTGTAAAATGATTATAAAAATCGGTTGAAATTCCGGGAGCACCGCTAATAACAACCTGATAATCTGCAAATTTTCTCACTCCCTCAATCATTGTGGGAAGACAACTCATAATTTCTTGCTTTCTACTTCCTGCCAATAAAGCAATAATTGGCTGATGCGACAGATTATTCCTTTCACAAAATTCTTGCTGTGTTAAAGCATTTTGTTGATATTCGGAAATGCTATCTACCGTTGGATTTCCAACATATTGAACCGCGTAATCGTGCTTTTGATAAAATTCTGTTTCAAACGGTAAAATGGTAAACATTTTATCTACGAATCGTTTTATTTGCTTCACACGAAACTCTTTCCAAGCCCATATTTTAGGTGAAATATAGTAGAAAACAGGAATATTCAGGTTTTTTTTGACGTATTTTGCTATTCGTAAATTAAACGAAGGATAATCAATTAAAATTACAACATCGGGATTAAATGAATGGATTGTTTCTTTGCATGCTTTAAAGTTATTTGCAATTTTTCTCCAATTTTTAAGAACCGAAATAAATCCCATAAAAGCCATATCTCGATAATGCTTAACCAATTTCCCCCCTTGCGACAGCATTAAATCGCCACCTAAAAAACAAAATTCGGCGGATGAATCTTTTTCTTTTAGTTCCCGCATCAAATTGGAAGCGTGCAAATCGCCCGAAGCTTCACCAGCTATTAAATAATATCGCATAGAAACAGAAGTTTAAGAGATCAAATTCATTACAACATAAACATCGCCGAAAGCAAAAACGGCAAAGCTGCTATTAAAATCCCAATACCCAATTTAAAACTATCTTGTTTGTAAAAAATAAATACGCCTATTAAATTGGGAGTTATGGACAAAAGTAATATTTTTC
>JBDHYS010000218.1:0-3754 GCA_039811505.1 Paludibacteraceae bacterium
AATATTTCCACATTTATTGTTGAAGGTGGTAATCGCCTAAATGACACTATAACTCCACAAGGAGCAAAAAATGAAGCACTTCAGACAATATGTGCCACTCTACTAACGGATGAAAAAGTAATAATTGAGAACGTTCCTAATATATTGGATGTTAACAACTTAATATCATTATTATCTGATATGGGAGTCAAAATAGAAAAACTTAGTGCCGACTCCTACTCTTTTTGTGCCGACAATATTGACCTAGAATACATTCAAACAACTGAATTTATAAATAAAAGTTCTGAACTTAGAGGTTCAATAATGACTGTCGGTCCGTTATTAGCACGATTTGGACATGTAGTAGTACCAAAACCAGGAGGCGACAAAATAGGTAGACGTAGATTAGACACCCATTTCAATAGTATTATGAAACTTGGTGCAAAGTTAATTTATGAAGAAAACAAGCAACTATTCAGTCTATCTTCAAATAAACTAAAAGGAAACTATATTCTTTTAGAAGAAGCATCAGTAACAGGCACTGCCAATCTGTTGATGGCAGCAGTGATGGCAATTGGAGAGACGATAATATACAATGCTGCATGTGAGCCATACGTAGAACAATTGAGCAGAATGCTAATAAGTATGGGAGCCAATATTGAAGGAATAGGTTCAAACAGGCTAATAGTGAAAGGTGTTACTTCACTTAAAGGTTGCAACCATAAGCTTTTGCCCGATATGATTGAAGTTGGCAGCTTTATTGGCATGGCTGCTATGACCTCATCTGAAATAACTATTAAAAATGTCTCCATTCAGAATCTTGGAATAATACCCGATAGCTTTAGAAGACTTGGAATAAGAATAGAGCAGCAAGAAGACAATCTATTTATACCGCATCAAGATAACTATTCCATCGAATCCTTTATTGATGGCTCAATAATGACAATTGCAGATGCTCCTTGGCCAGGATTGACACCCGATCTTTTGAGCGTGCTTTTAGTAGTTGCAACAAAGGCAGAAGGCTGTGTATTAATACATCAGAAAATGTTTGAAAGCCGGCTTTTCTTTGTTGATAAGCTTATTGATATGGGTGCTCAGATTATTTTATGCGATCCACATAGAGCCACAGTCATTGGCAATGCCGGACGCTTTCAGCTAAAAGCTATGACGATGATCTCGCCCGACATTAGAGCCGGTATTTCACTACTGATTGCAGCAATGAGTGCAAACGGAAAAAGTACTATACATAACATCGAACAGATAGATAGAGGATATCAAGATATTGATAAGCGATTAAATAATTTGGGTGCAAACATTCTTAGAGTATAATTTGGTGAATTATAAGAAGAAGATAAACAACTTTTTAATGTCAGGAGATTGTATATTTATTTATCATATTCTTCTTCATTAAAGTCAAAATCTATTTCGTCTTTTCTATATGCCGAAGGCGAAACCCCAAACTGCTCTTTGAAACATTTCGAAAAGTATTTCGGTGTGCTAAAACCTAGCATATATGTAATATCAGTAATGTTGTACTCTGGACTGTTTGCGAGCCAAAAAGCTGCTTTTTTCAAACGAATATTCAAGATAAATTCATTGGGAGTTTTTCCTGTAATTCCTTTTATTTTTGTAAAAAGATTGGTTCGTCCCAATGCCATTTCGTTTGAAAAAGCTTGCACATCAAAACTACTATTATCCAAATGGTTTTCAACTATTTGCGTTGCTTTTTCTAAAAACTCTCTATCAATTTTATTCGTCGCAACCAGACGCGGAGACGTATCAATTTGTTTGCTGAATTTCTCTTGCAATGCTTTTCTGTTATTCACTAAATTATTGCATCGGGTGATGAGTGTTTTTACATGAAAGGGTTTGATAATATAGTCATCAGCACCCAAACGCAAACCTTCGATGTTAAATTCAATTGCTGTTTGAGCGGTAAGAAGAACCACTGGAATATGACTGACTAAAAAATTATTTTTTATTTTTGAACACATTTCACTTCCCGACATTTTTGGCATCATCAAATCACTTAAAACAATGTCCGGTTGCTTTTCAAGCGTTTTATCCAATCCTTCCTCCCCATCAACAGCAGTATAAACTGTGTAAATGGGTTCAAAAATAGAAACCAACAAATCCCGTAAATCTTCATTATCTTCTACAATTAACATCGAATGAATAGGTTCATTGTTTTGGAGTTGAGTTTCTTTGATTTCTGTAAAAAAATCAGTATCTATTTCGCCAACAAATTCACTATTTTCACCAATTTCAGCAGTGGTATCTTCAATTTGAACTGCTGAAAAATGTTCTTTACCTTTTTTGAGTGTTACGTAAAATTGTGTTCCAATATTTTTTGCACTTTCCACCTGAATATCTGCAAAATGCAAGTCCAAAATATTTTTAGTCAACGACAATCCAATTCCTGTTCCAGGAGAAGTTTCGTTGGATTTCAGCCCATTTTCTACCTGAAAAAAACGATCAAAAATATGTTTTATCGATTCTGATTCGATTCCAATCCCTGTATCCGAAATAACTACAACCACATTTTCAGGATGTTCAACAACATCAATTTCAATATTTCCCTCTTTTGACGTGTATTTAAATGCGTTTGAAATTAAATTGTAGAAAACTTTTTGCATTTGTTGCGGATCAAACCAAAGGTCAATCGTTTGTTCGGCATGTTTGAAGTCAAAATTTATTTTTCGATAATTGGCATATTCTTTAAATGAGAGAAAAATCTCGTAAAGGAAAGAAACAATATCCTTTTTTTGAATTTTGATAGACAAATGTCCTTGTTCGCTTTTTCTAAATTCAAGCAATTCATTGATAAGATTTTGCATATTCAACGTATTTCGTTTGATATTTAAAATACGATTAAATACCGTAGGTTGAATATTGCTCATCTGCATCAACATATCCAATTGCCCTGAAATAAGTGTCAAAGGCGTTCTAAATTCGTGCGAAATATTGGTAAAGAAACGTAATTTTGATTGATTAACCTCCTCTAATTGTTGTTTTTCTTTTTTCTCATATTCCAATGAAGTTTGCAGTATCAATCTTGAACGAATAAAGAGAATATAACGCCAAATCAAAAATCCTGCAAGCATAAAATAGATTAAATATGCATACCACGATAAATAAAACGGAGGAGTTACAACAATTTTTAGGTAAGTTTCAGCTATTGTTTCTTTGGTCGCAGGTGAAAATGCTTGAAGAATTAATTTATATTTTCCAGTCTTCAAATTCATAAAATTTAATTTCTGTAAACCTGATGGGAGTTCAATCCAACTGTTAGAAAGTCCCTCTAATTGGTATCTGTAAGATGGTTTGTTAAATTCGATATAATTGTTCGTTGCAAATTCAATTGTCAGCATTCTCTGTTTGTGATTGAGCTTAATTCCGGTAGTATAAGGTAAACTTTTTTTAAGAATTCCACTTTCCCCTGTGGTTGTAATCAGTTCATTATTTACCCAAATATTTACCAAATTAAGATTAAACGGACGTTGTGTAATTGATAAATTCTCTTCATTGAAAGATACAAATCCGTTCATTCCGGCTATAAAAATCTCACCTGATTTACGTGTTAGCATTCCTCCATTAAACAAAGAATTGAGCGGAAATCCATTTTCTACATCGTAATTTATCAATTTATTATTCTCAACATCCAATACCGAAAGTCCCTGTGTGGTAGCAATATAAAGATATCCGTATTTTGATTCCATTAAATTACTTACATAATCATTTTTCAAACGGATATTTTGGGAAGAATAATGTTTAA
>JBDHYS010000219.1:0-3745 GCA_039811505.1 Paludibacteraceae bacterium
TGAAAGCCAAAGTAGAATTAGGCGAAGCAGCGTTCTACGGACCAAAGCTCGACTTTATGGTGAAAGATGCCATTGGTCGTCGTTGGCAGTTGGGAACCATTCAGGTAGATTATAACTTGCCCGAACGTTTCGAACTGGAATATACCGGTGAAGATAATGCTAAACACCGTCCGGTAATGATTCACCGTGCACCGTTTGGCTCTATGGAACGTTTTGTTGCCGTATTGATTGAACATACTGCCGGAAAATTTCCACTTTGGCTCACTCCTGAACAAGCAGTTATTTTGCCTATCAGTGAAAAATACAACGATTTTGCACATCAAATAGCCAAACGGTTAGACTCGCAAGATATTCGAGTTTCTGTTGATGATAGAAATGAGAAAATAGGACGTAAAATTCGCGATAACGAATTAAAAAGAATCCCCTATTTACTCATTGTGGGAGAAAAAGAGGCAGAAAACGATGAAGTTTCTGTAAGAAAACAAGGCGGTGGTGAACAATTTTCAATGAAAGTCGATGCGTTTGGAGAAAAAATCACCGATGAAGTAAACTCAATTATTAAAGAGGCAATGAAATTCTAAATTTCTATTATAAAGAACTTAAAATAAGACTATTATCAATACGATTTAGTCTTATTTTTTTTGATATGGCAAAATCAATGGATTAAACTTAGAATCACACCAATGATACCGATAATCATAATAATGCTACCTGTAATTTGATTGATAAGTTTCAATCCTCGAAAACTAAATTTGTGCCTAAACCGACTTGCAAATGTGGTTAAAATTAACCACCAAAGTGCAGCACCTAAAAGGATGGTGGATAGTGAAAACGCATATTCCCAAAACGTCATTTCGGTACGGATAAAATCAAATTGGGCAAAAAGTGCAATTAAAACAAATAAAATCAATGGATTAGTCAGAGTAAGGGCAAGGGAAGTAAAATAATCCGAAACGATTGAATGTTCATTTTGCTTTTCGTGTGGTAGCGGCTGAGCAGAAGGATGACTTCTATAAATCCAGATACCAAAAAGAACAATAATAATGCTACCGACAAGCTGAAGAATCACTTTTTTCTCCTCTACAAAATCGAGTACGTTACTCAGAAAGAAAATGGTAATAATGGAATAAATCAGATCGGAAGAAGTAGCACCAAGGCCTGTAACAAGCCCATATTTTTGCCCTCTGTTTAGCGTTCGCTGAATGCAAAGCATACCGATTGGACCCAACGGAACAGAAATACTTAATCCAATTATTATTCCTTTAACTATTGTATCAAAAATCATGTTGTATCAGACTTGTTCAAATAATTCGGTGAATACAATCATTCTTTCTCTCGCCATATTTATATTAATGCTATATTATAAAAAAAAACCGACATATTCAGTCGGTTGTAGCACTATAAAACAATAAAATTTATAACATTATCTTTTGCGTGAATTTATCCACTTTCAGCACATACATACCTTTGTTTAAATTTAACACTACAGGCGTGCCGGTATAAGTAAATGAATATATTTTTGCTCCCAAAACACTATAAATATCTATCACTGCTCCAACTTCTAAATTCTTTACTGTAAGAACTTTACCGGTTATTGTAAATTTTGGAGTTATTTCGGTTTCAGTAAAATTCACATTCTCAATATCAGAAAAAAGCATAGAAGAAGACGATGCAATTGCAGAAGACTCCACAATTCCACAAAACAAAAGCGCCACAATAAACGTAATTATTCTCATTTTTCATCAATTTTTTATACACTTTTGCGTTCTATTTACAAAGATACAATTTATTTTGAAAAACAACTTATTTGAGTAAATATAATTAACAAAAAAATAAAATATTTTATATGAACTTAATATTTTGTATTTTGTTATTTAAATAAAGAATTTTTTCATTAATTAAGCTATGAATATCAAACCAAACGACAGAATCGTTATAATTGGTGGTGGATTTGGTGGAATGAGATTGATCAAAGCGTTAAAAAACAAACCTGTTCGGATTACGCTTATTGACAAACAAAATTTTCACTCGTTTCAACCTCTTTTGTACCAAGTTGCAAGTGCGCGTGTTGAACCTGCAAGTATTTCTTTTCCTTTCCGCAAAGTTTTTCAAGGATATAAAAATTTTGATTTTCGTTTAGCAAATGTAATTAGTATTGATCCAGAAAAGAAATTAGTAAATACGGATAATGAAATTGTGAAATACGATCATTTGGTAATTGCAACCGGTTGTGATACCAATTTTTTTGGTAACGAAGAATTAAAAACACATGCACTTCCGATGAAAGAAATGTCAGAAGCAATCAATATTCGAAACAGAATTTTACTCGATTTTGAAAATTTTGCCACATCAACTGAAGAAGAAAAAGAGCGATTGCTGAACATCGTAATCGTTGGAGCAGGACCAACAGGCGTTGAACTTTCTGGAGCTTTTGCAGAACTAAGAAACGATGTATTGCCAAAAGATTATCCAAAAGTAGATTTTTCAGGATTGGATATCATTTTGCTGGAGGGAGGAGCCGACACGCTTGGCAACATGAGCAAAGAATCGAGAAAAACATCCAGAAAATATCTTGAAGAATTAGGAGTTCGGGTAAAAACCAATGTGATATTGAAATCGTACGACGGAGAAATTGCAAGATTAAGTAACGGAGAAGAAATTCCTTGTAAGAATCTTATCTGGTCGGCTGGAGTTACCGGAAATGTGATTAAAGGAGTTACCAATTCTGAAAATATCATTAGAAACAGGTACATTGTGGATCGATATAATCTTGTAAAAGATACGGAATTCATTTACGCACTGGGCGATGTGGCTTATATGGAAACACCGCGTTATCCGAAAGGACATCCGCAAGTGGCAAATGTAGCAATCAATCAAGGAAAAAATTTAGCAAAAAATATGATTCGCTCGATAAATGAACAGAAACTTAAACCGTATGAATACAAAGACCTTGGAATGATGGCAACAATCGGGAAAAACAAAGCTGTAGTAGATTTGAAACATTTGAAATTTCAAGGATTTCCAGCTTGGGTAACGTGGATGTTTCTCCATCTGATGCTAATTCTTAGTGTTAAAAATAAAATCATTATCTTTGTCAATTGGGCGTGGGCATATTTCACAAAAGACACTTCTCTTCGCTTGATTATTAAACCAAAGCACATCGAAAAATCTGAAACAAACTAAAACAATTACGATGAAAAAATTATTTCTTTTACTTTTAACTGTCGCTATTTTTTACCCAACTACTTTTAGTTTTGCAAGAAAAAACACAACACTAAATATTGCCACCTTCAATCTTCGATTGGACACAGAAAACGACAAATTGAATGCATGGAAATATAGAAAAGAAATGGTAAAAGATTTAATTAGATTTTATGAATTTGATATTTTTGGTACTCAAGAAGGTTTCAAACATCAATTGGACGACATAAAAGAGCTGTCGTATTTGGATTATATCGGTGGTGGACGTGAAGATGGAAAAGATGCTGGCGAACATTCTGCCATTTTTTATAATAAGAATAAATTCAAAGTTCTCAAAAACGGAGATTTCTGGTTTGCCGAAAATCCCGAAATCCCGAACAAAGGTTGGGATGCAACTTGCTGTAAAAGAATTTGTTCGTGGGCACAATTTAAAGACTTGAAAACAAAAAAAACTTTCTATGTTTTTAACGTCCATTATGATCATCAAGGAAAAGAAGCACGGCGAAATTCTTCTATTTTGTTGCTACATAAAATCAATGAAATA
>JBDHYS010000220.1:0-3717 GCA_039811505.1 Paludibacteraceae bacterium
CAAAAAAGTTATTACCAAGTTATTAACACATTTATCTGAATATCAATTGTTTGTGATTTTTGTCATGTACTAAGTAATTCTCCAGTTGTAAGTTTTATTCCAAGAGAATTAATTGTATCAAAGATTTGTTGAACATCATCTTCCTTGGCTAATGCCATATGAATAACTGGCAATTTTTGTAAAACAATATTAGTAATTGCCATCAATTCAGTTTGGTCTAAATCTTTTGTTTTGCTTTTGAAATAAGCATAACATTTTTCGATATTATTAAATTTATCGACAATATCATCTTTGTAATCATCAAATGTTAAATCAATATTTTTGTCTTGATTTAAGATGATTTTTGTAAAATATTTTGTATCAATTTTGCTATGCGACAATCTTATGTGTTGTTTACCATTAGCGTCAACAAATATTAATAAAGAACTAATAAAATTTTTATTTGCTTCATTTAACAAACTATCTTGGATTGCTTTCAATAAAATACATATGCTTGTTAGTCTTTGTTGACCATCAATTAAATCAAATGGATTTATTCCTAAAGTTTCAGTTAGTTTTTGTTTTATAATTATTGTACCAATAAAATGCTCACTGTCTAAACCTGCTGAAAGAGCTTGTTTTTCCTCTAATACGTTATCCCAAAGTTCTTCCCAGTTGTCTTTTTTCCAAACATAACTTCTTTGAAAAAATGGAATTTGGTATTGGTTTGTTCCTTGAAAAAAGGAGTGAAGTTTTTCTTTATTTGCACTTAACATTTGTGATAATATTTTTTTAGTTATTTGTTAAAAGTCTGATTTTCCAGTTTCTACGGCGACTTACTGCCAACGGTCGCGGCTATGAGCAGTGGCGGGTTTCGGAGCTGCGTCTGTATCCCACGTGCCGAATTTGCTGCGAGACGAGACGTTGAACACGCTACAAGCCCCGCCATTGCTTATGAGCCGTTGTTATGTGGCGTTTTTTTGTTGTTTGTCATTGAATTAAAGTGATTTAAAAAGTTATCAGGGCCCAATTCCTTAAGCAATTTTTGGTTTTCAATAAAACTCTGTCCATATTTTAGCCATCGTTTAGAAAAATCTTTAAATTTTTTACATGGATAAATATCACATTGATAACAATGATTTACACCTTTATCTTTGCAGCAAAGATGAAAAGTCTTACAACCTTCACATCTTTGAATGTTAATCTCTGCTCCAGGACATGGCTTTTTCTCTCTTGTATAGTTTGGACATCCTCCACAAAACACTCCACATGCTGGAATACGACCAATATAATACTTTAAATCAGCCATTATTATACTTCTTTATTGATTCACTCACAAAAGTTTCCGACATATAGGTAATACTAACTATCTTATCAATTGACATTCCCTCTGTATGTAGTCTATACGACAAATGTTCCATCGTTTCACCTACCTCAATTATATTTTCATCAGGGTCATAAAATCTTACAACCATTTGCCTCCAAGGCTGCTCTCTTAACGTATGTACATAAGTTACTCCATAGGAATTTAATCTATCAACTAATTGCACAATATCATCATGCTCAAAGTACAATTCGAAATTGTTACTACGTGTCTTAATTTCAACATTGTCAATAAGTCCTTGAAAATGCGATTTAAGATGAATTGCAAAATCACCGTGATAAGTCACATTTTCTCCGTAATCAATTTTGACTTTCTGGTCAAGTATTCTCTCATAAAAATCACGAGAGCGATTAATTTCATTTACCGTAATCAAGGAGCATATAAATTTCATAATTCAAATTTTTATCAAGTTACCGCTTAAATTCGCAGCCGTCCTAAAATGCCACATAACGGTTTGCAAATTGGCGAGGGAGCGGACTTTTAGCACAAACATTGAATAGAATTACTGTTCTTCAACTATGCACTACCGTTCATACGAAGCCGTTCGTCCGCTTTCTTGCCAATTTGTTTGTTAGGTGCTTGGCATTAATATTTTATTGTTTCGATAGGGTATCCTGTTTGTGCAAATTCATCTGCTATCAGTTGAGTGTTTTTTCCACCGAATAGTTCTTTGTCTTTTTGAATAAGCCCATAATATACATCGTACCATTCAATCATATTTTGCTTTTCTTTTTCTGGCGACTGATAAAATTCACTACGTTTATCCAAATAATCATTCAAGTTTAGAATTGTTTTTGCAACTAATTGATCGGCTTTTTCTTGCCCAATTTTCTCTCTTATACGCCAAAGTGTGCTTGTTAGGATCATTCCGCCCCTATGATTATCGTATATGTTGTCTAATATATAATCGTTATAAGCAGCATAACAAGTCGATAAATATTTTGAAATATTGCTTTTCTGATTTTTTGTCTCTATGGGAAAGGATTCTTCTAAAAAACGAAATGTATTTCTGAGTACGAGTGAACTATCTAATGAATTTCTGTGTAATTGACTGGTATTACGCATTAACTTTTTAGGTAGAAAATCCTCACCCACAATAGGGGAATTGTTGTATGAAACAGTAAAGTATTCAAGTAGTCCTAAATGGACAACAGTCAATCCGTTAAATTTAACACCTAATTTCCCTTCAATGTACCAAAAGGCACGGTGTCCAATTTCGTGTGAAAACAAAGAAGGAGAAGGGTTGGATTTTTCTTTAATAATATATGTGTTTGGGCTTGTAAGTAGAGGAATATCGCCCATGATAATTTCAATGTTTTTATATTCTGTTTGGGAATTAAAGTCTATTTTATTGTCAAATAAACGATTGTAGTACTCTATTACATTAATAATGTTGTGAATGGCGTATGCGGTGAAGTATTCGGGTGAATATGGGCTTATTTTCTTTGAAAAATCCAATGTGTAAGGTGTTGTGAAACGTTTTTCATGGTCTGGATTCATATCGGGATAAGAAATCGAATCTAGGTAACTAAATTTCACAGTATCAATGTAGCCAGAATTTATTATGCCATCTTTGTCAATAAAATTAAGCGGTATGAGTTCGCTACGTAATTTACCGTCTTTGAGGTAATGTATTTCCATGTTTTGAGAATTTGGTCGGCAACCTATTGTCAGTAGAAAACTAATTGTCAAATAAAATAATAAGCTCTTGTTTTTCATTTTTTTTGTTATTTATTTTTCGTTTCTCCCGTTTCAATTTAGGTTATACTGCCTTGCACCTAACGTCCGCGGGTATGAAACGTTGGGGTTTGCGAGGCGCGTCCGTATCCCACGAGAAGAAACACGATACGGGTGCAAAAGTAACATAACAGACTAACCCCCAATGTTTTATACCCGTTGTTGTGCGTTGCCTTTTTAATCTTCGGTAGACCAAGCGTGTTCAATTCCCGTCCAACCATAATGTTTGTCTTTATATTGTTGCATCGCTGCTTTAAATTGTGCAATAATTAAAACTGCATCACTATTAGTTGGTAATGATACTTCGTCTAATAAATCTAGAAATTCAACTGTTGGGTCGTCCTTCAATATTAATTTCACTTTAGCCAAAATTCTATTTGTCATTTTTACCTTAATTTCATTCAAGGCACCGTCTTGTTTTTTCTTAGACAACTCTTTTATTTCAATGTATACCGAATCTAAAATAGGTGAAAGCATATCAAATTGTTCTGCATTCTCCTTAGTTGGTTTCTTTCCTGTGTTTATCTTTTTCTTTGCCATATTATTTTTCTTTAATAATCTTAGGGGTTACTGTTCTTATTGATGAAAGTTTGCCATCTACGACCCAATACCAATGT
>JBDHYS010000221.1:0-3717 GCA_039811505.1 Paludibacteraceae bacterium
AAGCAGAAGATTATTTTAATAAACACGGTAATATTTCCACATTTATCGGACGTTTAATTACAGTTATTCGGCAATTAATTTCCCTTCCAGCCGGTTTGGCAAGAATGAATCTCCTAAGTTTCACGTTTTACACCGTTTTAGGTGCGGGATTCTGGAATGTTATTTTAGCATTAGTAGGATATTTAGCTCATGGGCAAGCCGATTTAATAAACAAATACAGCGATGAGGTTGGATATGCGGTGATTGTAGTCATTGTAATCCTTTCACTTTTCTTTATTACTCGCTATTTTATAAGAAAGAAAAATAGGAAAGTACAAAAGTAAGCACAATCAATTTTTTAAATAAAAAAAGAGAGTAGAACTCAAAATATATTCTACCCTCATTCTATATTTTAGAAAAAAACTTACTCTTCTATATCATACATATCGTCTAATTCAATATCAGCACCATCCACATCAAACACATTTAATTGACGCTTGAAAATTTCATCTAATGATAATTGGAAAGTTTCTGTATGTTGCACTCCATCAATCAGCGTTAAATGCTCTAAAATAATTTGGAGCAAATGTCGATTATCTTGTGCATAAATTTTGATAAACATCGAATATTTACCGGTTGCATAATGACACTCTACAATTTCCGGTATCTTTTTTAATTCATCAACAACACTATTGAATTTTTTTATGTCGGACAAAACAATTCCGATGTAAGCACACGTTTGATAACCAATTTTATAGGTATCTACGATAAACTCCGAGCCTTTGATTACACCAATGTTTTTCAATTTTTGAATTCGTTGGTGGATTGCAGCCCCTGAAACGTTGCAAGCACGTGCAACTTCTAAAAACGGAATACGTGCATCTTGAGATATTAGTTGTAAGATTTTTTTATCTAACCTGTCGATATTTGGATGTGCCATATCATTAAACTAAGAGTTAATAATAATAATTTGTTATTTTAAGATTACAAAATTATTTAATTTATTTTATTTTTCCTAATTTTTCACACTAATTATTATATCAAATCGTAATAATTATACATTTTTTATCTATATTTCTCATTTATATCATCTTCTAATATGCTCAAATAGCTTTTATAGCGAGATTCGCTAATATAATGATTTTCCACTGCTTTTAATACCGCACAATCTGGTTCGTGAATGTGAGTACAATTATTAAAACGACATTTTTTTGAAAACTCGAAAATCTCCTTAAAAAAATGCCCCACTTCGTATTTATCCATCTCAATTGTTCCGAATCCTTTGATTCCGGGTGTATCGATCACCGAACCGCCATTTGGCAAATCAAACATCTCCGAAAAGGTGGTTGTGTGCATTCCTTTATTGTGAAATGAAGATATTTCACCCGTTTTTAAGTTCGAATGAGGTATTAGCAGATTGATGAAAGAGGATTTTCCTACACCGGAATTTCCAGAAATAAGCGTTGTTTTGTTGGTCAAAAATTGAATTAAATCGGTCAAACCTTCTTTTTTCAACACCGAAATAAAAAATACAGGATATCCTATTAATTCATACAAGTATCTCAAACTTTCGGAATATTCCAACTCTTCTTTATCGTATAAATCTGTCTTGTTAATTATCAAACAAGCAGGAACTTGATAAGCTTCTGCTGTTGCCAAAAACCGATCGATAAAAACTGTGGAAGTTTCAGGATAATTGACCGTAAGCACCAAAGCCAATAAATCAAGATTTGCAGCCAAAATTTGTGTCTGTTTGGACAGATTTGACGACCTACGAATCAGATAATTTTTTCGTTCTTCAATATCGTAAATCAAAGCTCCGCCATCATCATCAAGTGAAAAATGGACATAATCACCAACAGCCACCGGATTTGTACTACGGATTCCTTTTATTCTAAAATTTCCTTTTATTTTACAATCAACAATTTTTCCTTCATCAGATTTCACAATGAAAGAACTTCCTGTAGTTCTAATTACAATTCCTCTCATTTTTTGTGTTTGGATATTCTTTTATTTAAAACAAAGAGTGATTATTTCTGAAAACAACCACTCTGTTATTTGTTTAAATTTCGATTTTAGTAAAAATCAATTTGGACAATTCAATACTACACGGTCATTATTTCTTTTTCTTTGTCTGCCAATAAATCTTCCACTTTTTTCACGAATTTGTCGTGTACTTTTTGAGCATCGGCTTCCAAATCTTTCTGAATATCTTCTGAAAGTCCATCTTTTACCATTTTTTTCAATGACTCAATTACATCTCTTCGAGCGTTTCTAATGCTAATTTTAGCATCTTCGCCCTCGCCTCTCGATTGTTTTACCAACTGTTTTCTCCGTTCTTCAGTCAATGGTGGAATTGTCAAACGAATTACTTCACCGTTATTTGCTGGCGTAATTCCTACATCAGAATTAATTAATGCCCTTTCGATAGTTCCAATCATTCCTTTTTCCCACGGCTGAATAGAAATAGTTTTAGCATCGGGAGTAGTAATTGTAGCCACGTTGCTTAGTGGCACCATTGAGCCATAATACTCAACACGAACACCGTCTAAAATTCTAACATTGGCTTTTCCAGCCCGAATATGTTGAAGTGTTTCGTCTAAATATTCAATTGTGGCACTCATCATTTCTTCAGCATCTTGCATTAGTTGTTTTGTGTCAAGCATAATATTGTTTTATTTTAAATAGTTTTATAATTTCACTAATGTACCTATTTTTTCCCCTTCGATTACTTTTTTCAAATTTCCAACTGTGTCCATATCAAACACATAAATTGGCATTTTATTCTCTTTGCAAAGTGTCGTAGCGGTCAAATCCATCACTTTTAAGTTTCGATTATAGATTTCGTCAAAAGTAATTTCATCAAATTTGGTTGCCGTTTTGTCTTTTTCAGGATCAGCAGAATAAACTCCATCTACACGCGTTCCTTTCAACATTATATCCGCTTCAATTTCAACTGCACGCAGCGAAGAAGCGGTGTCGGTTGTAAAATATGGATTTCCCGTTCCTCCGGCAATAATTACAACTTCTCCTTTATTCAGACATTCCATTGCATATCGTTTGCTGTAATGTTCGCCAACCGGTTCCATTTTTATCGAAGTCAAAACGCGTGAAGAAACACCAACAGCTCCAAGGGCAGAATTTAACGCCAGGCTATTGATAATCGTAGCCAGCATTCCCATCTGATCGCCTTGAACTCTATCATATCCCTTTTTTGATCCGGTCAAACCACGAAAAATATTGCCTCCTCCTATCACAATTCCAATTTGAACGCCCATACGAGCAATTTCTGAAATTTGCTCTGCATATTGTTCCAATCGCAACGTATCAATTCCCGTTTTAGAATCTCCGGCTAAAGATTCTCCGCTTAATTTTAATAAGATTCTATTGTAAATTTTCATTCTTTATCTCTTTAATTACCTATTTAAAACCAAACAAAAGTAGTTATTTAAGGTCGGATGTGCAAATATTTTAGATGTTAATAGTTTTACAATTTAGCACTACCAAATGTATTCCCTTGTCGAATATCTCCCGTTTGATATCCTTTATTGAACCATTTCATTCGTTGCTCAGAAGTACCGTGTGTAAAAGAATCTGGCATTACTCTTCCTGTTGCTTTTTTCTGCAAAGTATCATCTCCTACGGCATCAGCTGCACCCATAGCCGATTCAATATCGCCTTTTTCAAGAGCAATGATTCCCATTTTCACAGCGTGATGCACCCAAAGTCCGGCAAAAA
>JBDHYS010000222.1:0-3689 GCA_039811505.1 Paludibacteraceae bacterium
ATCTGTCATTTTTTATCCTTTTTTCAATTTGTTAATCCCGAAGGGATTGAATGTTTATAGCAAAATTTCATAGCGATATAATGCGACCCCAACGGGGTCGTATATTTTCTATTAGCATTTAGTTCTATATACATTTGTCCTCTTCGAGGTCTAAATTTATCTATTTTAGTTAATCCCGAAGGGATTGTACGTTTATAATAAAGGTTTGACAATAGAAAGTGCGACCCCAACGGGGTCGTATATTTTCTATTAACATTTAGTTCTATATACATTTGACCTCTTCGAGGTCTAAAATTATCAATCATTTTCTGTCCAATTAAACAAATATTCGTCTTTGTATTCCACCTCAAACTTTTTCAAAAAATCAATGTATTCTTCTTTGAATGATTTCTTTTTATGATGTTCTTTTTGATTTTGAATGTATTTAATGACATTATCTAAAACTGAATGTGAATAAGAAAACGCACCATATCCTTCCTGCCATTCAAATTTGAAGTTGGTAAATTTCTTTTCATTGATGAATATGTTTGAAGCCTTTTTAATTTCTCTCACCAAATCAGACAAACAGCAAGATGGTTTCATACCTATTAAAATGTGAATATGGTCAGACATTCCATTTATAGCAATGAGCTTTTGACCTTTATTGGTAATAATACCGGTAATGTATTTATACAACTCCTCTTCCCAGGATTGGGCAATAAGACTATTTCTGCCTTTAACTGCAAACACCACTTGAATATAGATTTGTGAAAATGTACTCATCTTTGAAAACGTTTATAATCCCGAAGGGATTGAATATTTATAGAAAACGTGTAATGACGGAAAGTACGACCCCGTTGGGGTCGAATTAAATAACCTAATTAAATTGCTATAAACATTTGAATCCTTCGGATTCTGACCTATATGGAATATGGTATTTATTGAGATTATGATCATATTACTCTTCCATAAAATTCATTAATGTATTCGTTTACCACCAAGTTGTTGATGTACTTGGATGATTCCGCATTTAGGTTAAACTTGTTTTTGTTTTTAAATTGGTCAATCACCAATCGCATCATTTGCGTGCTGAAATAACTTTCGTTTTCCAACAATCTTGTGTTTTGCAACACTTGTAAATCGGCATCTTGTTTTACGTTTAATAGGGCTTCAAAAATTTGACTTTCTTTTTGGGTCAGGTCGCCTTTTTCAATCAAGCGTTTATGGATTCGGGCATATTTCGGGTCGTTGTCGTATTTGTCTTTCAGTAAATTGTTTTGGCGGTTGAGTTCTTTTATTTTCTCGTAAATCTTTGTCAATGCACCAATGTTTTGTTTCATTTCGTCCTGTGTAATTTCGTCAAGGTTTTTCTTGTCGAATAAGCGTTTAAGTTCTTCGTACAACGAAACAAATTCGGGGTCTTTCTTATCAAAATTACTTGCCAAAGTTTCGCGGGTTTTACGCAAAGTGTCTTTTAATTCATCGGCTAAAATCAGTTCTTCTTCCGAAATTTTGGTAAAGTGAAACAGCACATCTTCCAAAGCAACATTCAGCAAATTGGTGTTGTCGATGTTGTTTTTCAACGCTTCTTGCGTATTGAGAAGGGCTAAATGATTTTCGGTTTCGCGGTAAAGTTGAGCCAACTTTTTGAAGTCAATTTTTTCTAACAAATCAAAATGACCGAATAACCTAATGAGGTTGTATAAACTTTTTGCATTGCCCAAAGCTTTTTTAATGAGCAATACCTTTTCACGGTCTTGAATTTGGGTTATTTGTTGTGAGAATAATTCTGCATTGGTGGTGTCGAAATAAAATAAAATGTCCTTTATCTCTGCAATTTCCTTTTCAATTTCTTCTTTTGATTTAAACAAGTCGGAGTAAAACTCCATTTCATCGCCCAGTTCGGCTTGTAATTCATCAAAATAGGCTTTGTTGGTTGCGTCAAACTCCGCTCTGATGTCGGCAAAGTCCACCACATAGCCGTATTTGAAATTTTTGTAGGTTCGATTTACTCGTGTGAGCGTTTGCAACAGATTGTGGCGTTTGATAACCCTTCCGATATAGAGTTTCTTCAATCGTTTGGCATCAAAGCCGGTTAAAAGCATGTTGTAAACAAACAGAAAATCAATTTCTCCTTCTTTGAAATCTTCAACAACATCTTTTCGTTCGTCCTTTGTGCCAATATCGTGGAGAATTAAAGCAGCCGTTTTTACTTTATAACTGTCTTTCAGTTTTGCTTTATAATTCGCTTTTGGTTCTGCTGCTTGCAGCAATTCTTCTTCTTGTTCCGATTTCAGAGCGTATTTTTCATTGAAAATTCGGAACATTTCCTTTGCTTGGTCTGAACTGTCGCAAACCACCATTCCGCCAATGGAACTATCGGAGAAAGTCAAACGGCTTTTTTCAAAGTCGTTTACAATATAGTCGAGCATTGGCTCAACAAAATTTGTGTGAGCAAAAACTTTTTGTCTTTCAATATCTCCTTTTAAGATCTTGATTTTATCCAAGGCATCTTTCAGCACAATTTTGTAATCGCTTTCAATTTCTTCTCTGATTAAGCGAAGCGTGTAACCATCGGCAATTGAAGCATTGTAGTAATATTTGTGAATGTAATTGCCAAATAAATCTTTCGAATAGTAATCCTTTGTTATGAGTGGCGTACCTGTTAAACCAATTTTTATTGCGTTGGAGTCGGATTGCGTAAGGTTAGCCAAAAAACTACCCTGCGGATTGTAACTGCGGTGTACTTCGTCTAAAAAGTAAACTCGTTGTATATTGATGTCGTAATCTTGTTTTTGTGTTACATTGGCTTCCTCGCTAAACTTTTGAATGTTCACCACCGTAATTTCAGCCCTGCCCGAATTGTTGTGAATGGCAGTTGTGGTTTTAATAGACTTTACAAAATCCGCTTTTGAATCAACAATATGAACAATCAAACCACGAGCAGTAAATTCTCGTTTTGCCTGAATAAGCAAGTCTAATCGGTCAACAATAAAATAGAACTTAGGTATTACTTTTTTCTTTTGGAAATAATCGGTCAAGTAGCGAACATTGTAAAATGCCAAAGCTGTTTTTCCGCTTCCTTGTGTATGCCAGATTATTCCTTTTTTAATTCCTCTTTCTAATGTGTTTTCAATGGCTTTTGTGGCAAAAATTTGAGGGTAACGCATCACGTGCTTTTCAATTCCCTTTTTCTCGTCCACATACGCAATAGCATATTTTAAAATAAACGAAAGTCTGTCTTTTGAAAACAGTGATGTAAGAACTCGGTTTGTTGGCGTGTTTGGATTTTTATTTGTCAGAAATTCGGGCGAACTCTTGATAACTGCCAGATTGTTGTCCTTCAAAACAAAGTTTTCCAAACTATCATCTTCAACCTCCAAGAGTTTTTCCAAGTCCAATTTTTCTTCTTCTCTGAAATAGTTGAATATCGGTTTTGTGTATGAAGGCGAAGCATAAAAAGCACCTTGTAACGGTTCAATATCTTCGTTGTCGTACTCCATATTATTGGAGAAAACCATCAATTGCGTAATGTTTACAAACTTTCTGAATTTCTTGTTTTGAAATCGTTTGTTTATTCTTTCTCGTTCTGCAATTATTCCATCTCGGTTGTTTGGTTTCTTTACTTCAATAAATGCCAACGGCATTCCATTAATTAAAAGAATTATATCTGGTCTGAATTCTTCGTCTCCGTTTTTGTAGGTCAATTC
>JBDHYS010000223.1:0-3669 GCA_039811505.1 Paludibacteraceae bacterium
TCGTTATCAGAGTATTTAACCACTCCTTTTATAAGATTGGTCTGAGCATAAATTTGAAATGGAATAGACAATACCATAAGCAGTACTATTTGAAGTACACGCTTTTGTCGAGCAAACATTCTTGCTCTTTTTCTTGTTGCGTCTTCGCTTTTCATTAAATAATAATTAGATTGTTGTTTATATTAGTATTATTTATAATTAATTACTGATTTTAACCCACCTATACTAAGCTCAAATTCACCGGGTTCTGTAATCCATTGGTTGTCAATATTGACAAAAGCAAGATCTTTTGAACTGATTCCAAAATTAACAGTTTTGCTTTCACCAGCTTCTAATTCTATTTTTTTAAATCGTCTTAAACGCTTCATATCAGGAGTTATTGATGCAATTAAATCACTAGAAAAAAGTAACACAGCTTCTTTTCCTATACGATTTCCACTATTCTTCACATCTACACTTATCGTTAAAACATCATCTTTTGTAAATTCACTCTTTGATACTTTTAGATTGCTATACTCGAAAGTTGTGTAACTTAATCCATGCCCAAATTCATATTGTGGATTATAATCGGACTCATAAATATAGGCACCTTCGGCTCGCTTTTGTTCTTCAGATGGTTTGTGATAATAGGTTGTCAAGGAGTTGGCAAATCCTGGATAGGTGTAGGGTAGTTTACCGGAAGGATTTACATCGCCATATAAAATATCAGCTAACGCGTCTCCTCCATAATTACTTGGTAAATAGGTTTGTACAACTGCTTTCATAGCTGGCTCAACTGAACTAATTACACGAGGACGACCTTCATTTAAGACCATGATGACAGGTTTACCCGTTTTTGCTAATTCTTTTGCAAGTTTCAACTGATTTTCACTCATGGTTAGATCATTCAAATCGCCAGGTTTTTCTGTGTATGAGTTTTCACCAACACAAAGTATCACAGCATCTACTCCTCGGGCAGCTGCTATTGTTTGTACAAATTGATTTTCTTCATCTTCAAAATACTTACCATTTTCAATGTAGCTTACTCCAGGTAGATATTTTACATTTCCTATACCTGCTTTTTGCTGTATTGCTTCTAATATTGTGTTAAAATGCTCGGTGTATCTATCTGTTTTTTCACCTTGCCAAGAGTATGACCAACCTCCGTTAAGTGTGCGCATACTATTAGCATTAGGTCCGCATACCAATACTTTTTTGTCTTTTGTTAAAGGCAAGATATTATCTTCATTTTTTAATAGTGTAATTGCATCTGCCGCGGCGTCGTATGACATTTGAGCAAATTTTTCAGAGCCAAATTCAGGATAATCTTCAATTCTTGTAATAGGTACTTCCCAAAGATTTAATTTCATTTTCATTCGTAAAATACGTTTTACAGCATCATCGATACGGCTTTTTTTTACTTCACCTTCATTTACAAGTTCTACTAAATTGGTACAAAAATCTTCATACTCATAAGGTATCATTGACATATCAATACCAGCATTTACAGCCAATTTGATAGCTTCTTTATGGTTATTAGCAATTTTATCACGTGTATATAAATTGATGATATCCATCCAATCGCTCACCACAACGCCTTCAAATTTTAACTCCTCTTTTAATAGTTTAGTAAGTAAATTATAATCGGCATGTACCGATACACCATTAATAATTCCTGAATTTATCATTATTGATTCAGCACCAGCTTCAATTGCCAACCGGAATGGCTCTAAATGATATTCGCGTAAAATATGTTCAGGAATATAGGAAGGTGTACGATCTTTACCTGATATCGCTACGGAATAACCCATAAAATGCTTTAAACAGCTGGCTACTTTATTGGGATTATTTATACTGTCGCTAACGCCTTCATATCCTTTGATCATCTCCTCACCCAAAACCCCTAATAGATAAGGATCTTCACCAAATCCCTCAAACATACGTGAAAAACGTGGATCGGCTCCTAAATCAAGCACGGGAGAAAAATTCCATGGAATACTGCTCGCTCTGGTTTCATACGCTGTAACGTAAGCCAAATTGTAAGCATGTTGAGGATTAAAACTTGCTGCCAGTGTGATTTGTTGTGGAAACATAGTTGCTCCATCCGTGTAAGTAACACCATGCATAGCATCAATACCGTAAACAACGGGTATTTTGATAGCTGTTTCCTCCATAGCTATTTTTTGAATTAATGATATAATTTCATTCCATTGCTTTGGCGGCATGGCATAATTGTTCGTTGTGTTGAGAATCGAGCCAACATGATAGTTAACAATTGCATCTCTTAAACGAACGGTATCAATCTCAAATGGTTCATAACTTGAGTATTTGCTATCGCCCTTTCCCAATACATCCAGTGTGATTTGTGCCATTTGACCCACTTTCTCTTCGAGAGTCATTTGAGATAAAATTTTATTTACTTTTTTGTCTATATCACTTTCTTCATTTTGTGTACAAGAATAAGAGAAAAAGCTTAATAGAACAAGCACAATTAGATAGATAAATTTGTTTTGCATAGTGTATTTGTATTGTATAAATTTTAAATGCTTCTTTTTTGTTGTTTGAGACTTGTGGTAGATTGTTTGCAAGAATAAAATAAAACTTTTTAGCGTTTAATCTATAAATGTTAACATAGCCGCTAAGCAATTGTAATTTCCTCCATCCCCATAGTTTGTTGTGAGATTTGTCTTAGATTGCTAATTTGGTCGTTATTTGTTATGCCGATAATGTATTTCTCTTGCTACGATCCTTGCCATTTCTCTTGCTCCATTTTCATTAGGATGTATATTGTCCGGGAAAAACTCATTTTTATCTTTAAGTGGTGTGTTCAAGTCTATTAATTGAAGATTATTTGTATATGCAAGTTTTTTCAATATTGGAATTACTCCAGCTTGTAGAGTAGAATCGTTGATGCCCCAAACCGTGTCAAAAATTGGCACAGGGATACATAAGATAACATTTGGATTAGTAGGAATCGTTTTGATTGTGTCAATCAAAGCTTGATAATCCAACTCAAACTGTTTGGCGTTCCAGTTTTGTGATTTAGTGTCATTCGTACCATGTGAAATAATTACCACATTGGGTTGATAAGTAAATAAATTTGAAAACTCTTTTGTGTTCCAATACGAAAAATCGCTTAGTTTTTGACTTGCACTTCCACTGCGTCCACAATTCAAAACATCAACTTTATCTCCCAAAATACTGTCTAAAATTGATGGATAAGAGTATAAATTTTGTTTTTCAATACCAGCACCTTCTGTTATGCTATCGCCGATACAAGCAATTTTTATTTTTTTTTCTGTACAAGAAAGGGTCAAAGATAATAAAAGAAAAATTGGAACAAATATTCTTAATGAATTTTTCATAGAGGCCAATTTTAAAAATAATTTATTAGTGTCTTTATGACAATTACTATTTAGGTGCAAAGTTATTCTAATATTTCAAGAATACAAATTAAATAATGTTAAAAAAGTTACACAAGTCATTTCTTTATTTGTTAGAGTGTATCTTTGGAACAATTATTATTTATTTTCTTTAAAATTACTTCTTTTGCCTTTATATGTTTATTTATGACGAAAAAAAATCAAAATTATAATTCAGATATTTTAGCAGCACTATCTGTTGACTGTGTGATATTTGGATACCAAAAAGATCAGTTAACGGTGTTAATAAGAAAAGAGCAAATTCCTT
>JBDHYS010000224.1:0-3652 GCA_039811505.1 Paludibacteraceae bacterium
ATTTGGGAGTTTACCATTCCAAATAATCAAAATAATGTGTATCGTTATTGTTTTTGCTCTACGAATCTTCCCGTTGGGACTTTTAATACAATGGGTTTTTCGGATATGAAAGAATATGTGAGCAAAACACTTGTTGTGAACAGAACAGCCACTACCGATGCAGAAATGTTTGTTGGTGGCACATTTACTCCCGCCACCGGCGATAATTGGGCACAAGGAAGTTGGATGGCACCTTCTGAAAATATCACTTCGGGAACATTGCCTATCTTTTATTTAAATACTGAAAACAACGCATTAATCACGTCAAAGGAAGATTATATTAATGCCAATTTATATATTGATGCCACACAAACGCCCCATTTAAGTTCGTTTGGAACAAAAGAAAATCCTATTGTAACCGAAGTTAGAGGACGTGGAAATTATACTTGGACAAGTTTTGATAAAAAACCGTACCGCATTAAAATGGCAAAAAAAGCATCTTTATTGGGAATGACAACCGATAAAAGCTATGCTCTTTTAGCTCATGCCGATGACAATACTTTTCTCCGAAATGAAGTTGGATTCGAGCTAAGCCGTTTGCTCGGAATGAAATATACACCGATGCAACAGCCTGTTGAATTAATTCTTAACGATGAATATCGCGGACTTTATTTTCTTACCGACCACATAAAAGTATCTTCGCAACGTGTGAATGTGATTGAACAAGAGGACAATGAAACAAATCCGGAATTAATAACTGGAGGTTGGTTAATCGAAATTGATAACTATGAAGATCCACGTCAGGTGGCAACTCAAAGAGTTCCCCGCTTTACAATTAAATCACCCGAAATTTTGTCGACCGCTCAAGAAAATTATATCCGTAATTTCTTGCAATCAACCGAAAACGCAATCTATTTAAAGGATAAAAATAATAATCTTTGGGAAAATTACATCGATTTAAATACGCTTGTTGATTTTTACATTATTCAAGAAATTGTAGGAAATACCGAATCTTTTAATGGAAGTTGTTACTTTTCTAAAGATAGAGGTTCAGATACGAAAATTTTCTTTGGTCCCGTATGGGATTTTGGAAATGCTTTCCGACATAATAATAAATTTATTTATCAAGATATTCAATTTGCTTCCCATTGGCTTCCTGAAATCGTAAAATATCCGCATTTTCAAGATGCTGTAAAGTATCGTTGGTCGCGTTTGCAAGATTCCGGATTGATGGACAATGTATATAGCTACATCGATTCGTTTGTTGATCGTGTAGATCAAGCAGTTGCGAGTGATTACAAACGTTGGACACAATACGGCTCTAACAATTATTCCAATTCTGTAAGAACGGTGAAAAACTACCTGAACGAACGTGTTGCTTGGCTCAACCAACAATGGTATTCGCCTTATTCACATGCTGATACAATAAAACAAGAAATAATCACGGTGTATCCTAATCCAACAAATGGAGTTTTATATGTTGAGTCGGTCAATAATGTTCAAGAAATTCGTTTACTAACTCTTACCGGATCGTTAATCAGCACTTATTCAAATGTGAAAAACGGTATTCAATTAGAAGTAGAAAATGGAACGTATATTTTGCAGATCATTACGAATCACGGTGTAAATTCAAAACTTATCATAAAAAAATAGTTTGAAGTTTGATGTTGAATAATTGTGGAATCTTTATTTATTTTCGCTAACTTACGCAAACGTTTGCATAGTAAAAATGCACTTTTTTGCTTGGAAAATGTTATATATTGATTTATAGAGTCTAATTTTGCTTTCGAATTGTAAAATTAAAAACAAAATTAAGTTAATATCCATGCAAAAATTTATTACTAAAATTACTTTCATTTTATTTCTTTCACTTGTTTCCCTTCAAGCCAATGCTGCATTTATTGGAGGAAGAACCGATTTCAGAGACGAAACCATCTATTTTGTGATGACCACCCGTTTTTATGATGGCGACCCATCAAATAACATTCACTGCTGGGATGGAAATAACCCCGGCGATCCCGCTTGGCGTGGAGATTTCAAAGGTTTAATCGAAAAATTAGATTATATTAAAGCGTTGGGTTTTACAGCAATTTGGATTACGCCCGTTGTTGAAAATGCGAGTGGATACGATTATCATGGATATCACGCAATGAATCATAAAAAAGTAGATGAACGATATAATTCTTCTGATGTGAGTTTCCAAAGTTTGATTGATGCTGTTCATAGCAAAGGAATGAAAATCATTTTAGACATTGTATTAAATCATACAGGAAATTTTGGCGAGGAATATCTTTGTCCCTTGTTCAAAAAAGAGGGAAATTTATCCTCCATTAGCAGTATGAAACTTCATCCACAAACGAAATTGCCTTCCAATTATTTTTCTTTGCAACCCGGACAACAATACGGAACACGATTGGCAAGAATGAAAAATACTGATGGAACGAACCACGATGTAAATAATTATTGGCACCACTTTGGTAATTTCAATTGGGACGATTTAACTTCTCAATGGGCACAAATTGCCGGCGATTGTGTAGATTTAAATACTGAAAATCCTACTGTATATAACTATTTGGTGGAAGCTTACACTCAATTTATCAATATGGGTGTCGATGGTTTCCGTATTGATACAGGAAAACACATTAGCCGATTGGTTTTCAATAAAGTATTAAACGATGCTTTTCATCAAGCAGCAAAAAATAAAGGGAAAAACGATTTCTTTATGTTTGCCGAAATTGCAACCCGTGTTAGAGAGGTTTGGAATAGGGGAGTTCCTGCTATTTCTACTCCGTTTTACACTTGGAAAGATTCCAAAAGCTACAATTGGAGCAACGATGCCGCACCTTATTCGCAAGTTGCTATTTTTGAAGGCAATTTTAATACGGCTGCAAATAGTTTAATAAATCAAAAAGCGTGCATTGATAATTATAACGACAATAGTAGCACAGGAAACCAACCTACATCAATTAATCATCGATTAAACGGTAACGATTACCACACCCCCGATTATTCGATGCACTCCGGATTAAATGTAATTGATTTTCCGATGCACTGGAATTTTCGTTCGGCTGGCGAAGCATACGGAATGGGAATTGGAAATGATCACGTTTATAATGATGCTACGTTTAATGTAGTGTATGTTGATTCTCATGATTACGCACCTGATGGAGCACCTGAAAGTCAGCGCTTTGCTCAGTCACAAGACACTTGGGCAGAAAATTTGTCGTTGATGTACACTTTTAGAGGAATACCTTGTGTTTATTACGGTTCTGAAATAGAATTTAAAAAAGGAAAAGTAATCGATAACGGACCCAACACACCACTTATCGAAACCGGACGTGCCTATTTTGGCGGCTATATCACGGGAAGTGTAAATGTAAATGATTTTGCATCTTATTCCAATGCAACAGGAAATATGGCTGTTACACTAAAACATCCTCTTGCTCTGCACATTCAGCAATTAAGCAAAGTCCGAATGGCTGTTCCGGCATTGCGAAAAGGACAATATTCTACTGATAATATCTCAAAAACCGGTGTTGCTGCATTCAAAAGAAGATATACAGATTCCACAACCGATAGTTATGCACTTGTTACCATTTCCGGCTCAGCCACATTTAATAATATATTAAATGGAACGTACACAGATGTGATAACCGGTGATGTGAAAAATGTT
>JBDHYS010000225.1:0-3652 GCA_039811505.1 Paludibacteraceae bacterium
ACAAAAACCTACAAAAATATCATTTTGAAAGAAAATTAACTAAAAACAAACACAAAACACAATAAATTAACCAAATATCCAACATTATCACAACTTGAAATTTTTTCGTATCATTTTAGTTAATTAATATTAAACAATACAACTAAAATAAAAAAAAACTACTAAATTGCACCGAATTAAAAAATTCTTTTATTAATAAATTATTTACTAACTAAATTAACTAAAAACAATGAAAAAACTATTTACATTTATGTTATTGAGCATGTTTGTTGGCTTAGGTTTTTACACCAATGCACAACCAACACTGACTCCTAAATTAGCCAAGCAAACTTATGCTTGGAACACTGGTAACCATTCTCGAGACATGGCTCTGTATAATGGCGTTATTTACGCTATTGATAAAAACAACAAGCAAGTACACAAAATTAACTCAACCACTGGGGTTGAAATTACGCCAGCATTAGCTGACAATAATTTTACTGGTTATTCACTCACTTTTGATAATGCGGGTAATTCATATGTTACTTCTGGGGCATACGGTATGACCACTAATCTTCAAGGCACTTTGACAGTTAATAACTCTGGAACCTATGCAAATACAGCTTCCACAACAGGTGGTCGCATTGATTTTGTTGAGGCTTTTGGTGATTTTTCGACTACTGGTTATCTTGCGGGTGCAACAGTGAATACAGCTGATAAAATTAATGTTTGGAAAGTAGTAAACGGAGCTATTCAAAGTGCAGGAACACCCTTCTCTTTTGCAGTGCGTGGTAGCGTTGTTACAGGCTCTGACATTACCTTTGTAGATGCCAATCACTTGATTGTTACAGGAAAATTGATCAAACCTATGTATGTAACTTTCAATATGGATGCAGGAACTTCATCTAAGGTTGATTTAGGATCAGCAACAACTCCGGTTGGGGGTTCTACTTACTTTACATTGTACGACGTGCCTTATGTTGTAGTTGCTACTTCAGGTTTAGGGAAATTCAAAATTTTTGACATCTCAATTCCTTCTACTCCTGTAGAAGTTGGAGAGCAAAGTGTGGATTTAGGTAGCACAGCAAATGGAACTGACCACATCGGATTTGAAGCCGTAAAAACTGCTGATAACAAAGCTACTATTTATGTGTGGGTTCCTAATAATGGACTTGCTTCTTATGAATTTGAAGTGGAAGAACAACTTGAACCAATTAGTAAGAAAACATTTACAGTAACTGTTCCAGCAGGAACTGAAAATGTCTATGTAGTTGGTTCATTTACAGGCAAAGAATGGGATATTGCGAATCCTTATCAATTGGTTGCTACAGGTAATCCAAACGAATTCTCTGGAGAATTTGAATGTGATGAAACTATAGAATATAAATATCTTAACGGTAAAACAGATTGGGATTATGCCGAAGCTAAATTAGATGGAGGAGACTTGGTAATTTGGGAGGGAAAACCAGCAAGCGCAGATAACCGTACTTATAATGCCTCTGATAATGTAAAATATTGGGTGGCATCACCAAAAGTAAAATTAAATGTAAGTTTTGATGGATCAAATACACCTGCCAATCTCTTTGTAAAAGGCGATTGGGACAGTTGGGCAGCTGGAAAAGCATTGACAAAATCGGGTGATACATACAGCCTAACTGTAAACGAAAAAACATTTGCCAATACAGAATACAAATACTACTCAAACGATCCTTCAGCAGACAACTGGGAAACAATAGGTAGCAATCGTTGGGCAATTTATCCTACAATGAATGATGAGATTACAGGATTTGTAACTGAAATCCCTGCAGTGGAGCCCACTGGACTTATATTGAAATTTAAGAAAACAGATTATACTTGGAATGCAAGCGATGCTGCTCGTAGTGCAGTTTTAGCAAATGGCGTTATCAATGTAATCGACAAAACAAGTAAAAAAATTCAAAAATTAAGTACTGCAGACGGAAGTTTATCAGGTGATCAACAAAATAATAACTATTTAGGTGCAGGTATTGCTGCTGATAACAATGGAAACTTATTTGTACACTCTACTTTTGCCGCTACAAATGGTAACTTTGGTGGTTCGTTGGTAATGAGTGGCACTCCAACTCACTATACAGTTGGTAGCAACCTGATCTCTCCAAACATAAATCGTACAGACTTCTTTGGTGGAACAGGAAACTTTGCAACAAAAGGTTATCTTGCTGCTGCCGGTACTGCCCTTGACGTGATTGCAGTATGGGAAATTGAAAACGGAGCTTTCAAAGATATTTCAAACCCAATTCAGATTTTAGGAAAACGTGTGGAAGGTGGAGAATTTGCAGCGTCAGGCGATGTAGATTGGGTTTCAGCCAACCAAATTTTGATAACTTCGCAAGGAAAAAAAGCTCAAATCATGACACTTGATTTGGTTACTCCTGCCAACAGCTCTTCTACTGCCATTGGTAGCGTATCAACAACTGCAGGTGGTGGAAAATACTTTAAAATAGGTTCTACTCCGTTTGTAGCGTTAGCGAAAGACAGATTTGGTGTAATAGAAATTTATGATATTACCAACATCGCTACTCCAAATTTAGTGGCCACATCAGAAGCAGTTGGTGCAACTGCCAATGCAGCCGTTCACGTATCCATTATGGCTACAGTATCGGGCAATACAGCTACATTGTACGTTTGGGCTCCAAACAACGGTTTGGCAAAATATGAATACATTCATATTTCAACAGATAAAGAAGAAAATAATATTGACAGCAGTCAAACTTTCTCTATCACTAATACGGCTACAGGTATCTCTATCCCATTGAACACAGCTTCTGTGGTAGAGCTTTACACAGTAAACGGATTGTTGTTGGACAGAGTAAACACTTCTTCTACTTACACGCGTGATTTGGATAATGGAATATATATCGTTCGTGTAAACGGTAAAGCACAAAAGTTTGTAAAATAAAGTTGGTTTAGTTGAGAATGAAAATCTGTAGGATAGATGATCCTATCTTACAGATTTTCTTCTTATTAAAAGTTTCAAAAAAAAGCAAGCAATTTGATACACTTAAAAATAAAATACAATTTGATAAAAAACTACATTGTACTCTCTATCAAAAAGTTGGATTTCACCAATTAACTGATATCCAATATTTAGTAAAATAAGACAATACATTTCACCTTTTATACTTTAACTTAGTGCTTCGAAGATGAAAACAAATGAAGACACAGAAAGAATAGCACGGAAGAGAAGAACTCGAAAAGAGATAACGCTCTTAGTTTTAATTTCATTTACGCTCGGTTTGTTTTACACGTTGTTCTCAATAGACAAAGAACAACGAAAATACAATCATGCATATTCAGATTTTAAACTATTTAAAACAAGTAGCGTAGATTACAGTTCCATTATGAAACGGACAAAAGTGAAACTCTACAATGCAGATAAAGACAGTTTATTCCACCCAATGGGAGAATACAGAACCGATAAACATGTGCAAGAAACCGGCTACAATACACAAAACAGCAGTAACCTATCCAACTACATTGCTCAAAACCAATCCATTGCCAAACAAAATGGAAATATCGGCGGCAGTGGCACAACGCAATACAGCAATAAAACTGTCAATCACCAACAACCAACATTGTTTGGTAACAATATAAAAGATTATAGAAAAAGGAGCGACATACCTTTTGATAATAC
>JBDHYS010000226.1:0-3635 GCA_039811505.1 Paludibacteraceae bacterium
TGCGGTATGGACGGGACTCGAACCCGCGACCCCCTGCGTGACAGGCAGGTATTCTAACCAACTGAACTACCACACCAGTTTTTTATGTTTCGGTAATCGAATCAGCGACCCTCCAGACATATCGGGATATTCTAACCAACTGAACTACCACACTTGCTTATTGCATTTCTCCAAATGCGTTGCAAAGGTACAACTTATTTTTAATACTGCAACACTTTCCTGAAAAATATTTTTATGTTTTCTATAAATATACATTTTGTACTTTTTCAACAAAATGAGGTTACACTATTTTTTAGTAACTTTGCACAAAAATTTGTCTACAAAGTATTGCTTTGTGAAAAGCAAACTGAACAAATTTACAAATAAATAAAAAACAAGTGAGATAAGGAAATATCACTTAATAATAAAAATTATGGGAAATATAGTTGCAATTGTCGGTCGCCCGAATGTAGGAAAATCCACGCTTTTTAATCGCCTTACGAAAAGCAGAAGAGCCATTGTGAATGAACAAGCTGGAACTACAAGAGATAGACAATATGGAAAATGTGAATGGATAGGACAAGAATTTTCTGTAATTGATACAGGCGGTTGGGTTGAAAACTCCGAAGATATTTTTGAAGATGCCATTAATAAGCATGTAAAAATAGCCTTAGAAGAGTCGGATGTTATTCTATTTGTGGTAGATGTTACGAGTGGAATTACCGACTTGGATGAAGATGTAGCACAAATTCTCAGAATGTCCAACAAACCGGTTGTAGTTGTTGCCAATAAAGTTGATACCTACGATTTGCAATACGATGTGGCAGATTTTTACAAATTAGGATTAGGAACACCTTACATTTTATCATCAATCAATGGATTAGGAAGTGGCGAATTATTGGATCATTTACTTACTCTTTTCAAAAATAAATCTGAAGAGGAGTCACAAGATGGATTGCCTCGATTTGCTGTTGTAGGAAGACCAAATGTAGGAAAATCTTCCATTATCAATGCTTTGGCGGGCGAAGAGAGAACAATTGTAACGGATATTCCCGGAACAACAAGAGATAGTATTTACACACACTTTAATAAGTTTGGGCACAATTTTTACCTTGTAGATACTGCAGGAATACGAAAAAAAGCAAAAGTAAACGAAGATTTGGAGTATTATTCAGTAGTGCGATCCATTCGTGCAATCGAAAATTCAGACGTTTGTATATTGATGATTGATGCAACTCGCGGCATTGAGAGCCAGGATTTAAGTATTTTTTCTTTGATTCAGAAAAACAAGAAGGGATTGGTCGTTGTGGTGAACAAATGGGATTTGATAGAAAATAAAGAGACAAACGATGCAAAAAAAGTTGAAAGTGATATAAGAAATCGTTTAGCTCCGTTTACCGATTTTCCAATCATTTTTACTTCTGTTCCGAATAAACAACGCATATTGAAAGTTTTAGATGCAGCACAAGAAGTTTTTGAAAACAAGAAGCTTAAAATTTCCACTTCAAAACTGAACGAAACGCTTTTGCCAATTATCGCAAGTTATCCGCCACCGGCACTTAAAGGTAAGTATATAAAAATAAAATACATTACCCAGCTTCCTAACACTATGATTCCTTCTTTTGTGTTCTTTGCAAATTTGCCACAATACATAAAAGAGCCATATCGCCGATTTTTAGAAAATAAAATTAGAGCTAATTGGAATTTAAGCGGAACACCAATAAATATTTTTATCCGACAAAAATAGAAAAACAAAAAATACCTGATAGACTTTAAAATCTGTCAGGTATTTTTTTACTAATAAATTTTGATATTTTTATAGGTTGATTTTTACCATTGGTAAAATTCGCCGTGGGTAAAATAATATTCTAAAATATAGAAAAATGCGCCGGCAAAATAACCAATTAAAGCAATCCAACTTATTTTTTTTATGTACCAGAAGAAATTAATTTTTTCCATTCCCATAGCAGCAACTCCAGCCGCAGAACCAATGATAAGAATGCTACCACCCGTTCCCGCACAGTAAGCTAAAAATTCCCACAAATAATGATCCATTGGGTAATCAGCAATACTATACATTCCTTGCGCTGCTGCCACTAATGGCACATTATCTACAACCGCTGATGCTAAACCGATAGACAAAACAATGGAGTTCAAATCACCAATTTTTTCATTCAACAATTGAGCTAACGAATGAAGCACTCCCGAAACCTCTAATGAAGCAACAGCCAATAAAATTCCTAAAAAGAAAAGAATACTTGGTAGGTCGATTCGAGTAAGTACATCTATCAAAGTGCGACCCTTTTCTCCATTTTCTGTTTTTTCTCCTACGTGTTTTTTATGCATCAAATCAGTTACAGTCCATAAAATCCCCACGCCTAACATCATTCCCATAAAAGGAGGTAAATGTGTCAATGTCTTGAAAACAGGGACCATTATCAACATCCCTAATCCTAAAATGAAAATTGTGGATTGTTGCTTACGCGACAACTGTTGATAACTTTCAGTGGCAAGAAACGGACGTTCTACTTTTCCTTTCATCGTAATAGAAAGAACTCCTAACGGAACAATCAAACTTATCAAACTTGGAGTAATTAAACGTGCCATAATTGAGAAGGCTGAAATTTGCCCACCAATCCAAAGCATTGTAGTCGTAACATCACCAATTGGGCTCCAAGCTCCACCGGCATTGGCAGCAATCACTACAATGCCTACAAAAAACAATCGTTCATCATGGTCTTTAATTAGTTTTCGTAAAAGCGACACAATCACAATCGTTGAAGTTAAATTGTCCAATACAGCAGATAAGAAGAAAGTTATCAGACCGATGATCCAAAGCAACGATTTCTTGTTGGTTGCTGTAATTTTTTCAGTTATTACTTCAAATCCATTGTAACTGTCGATTAGTTCCACTATGGTCATTGCTCCCATCAGAAAGAACAAAATACTTGAAATATCTCCCAGATGTCTTAATAATTCAGCGTTTACTAAATCGATATTTGACTGCGAAATAATATAAATAACCCACGTTACAACACCGGTTATAAGAGCTGCGGCAGTTTTGTTGATTTTTAAGTTGTGTTCAAATGCAATTGCTGCATATCCTAACACGAATACAGAAATAATTAAAGGTATCATACATTAAATGAAAGGATGAAATTGTTTTTTAAGTTATATTTACAGAAAAAAATCATTAATTCTAACAATACAAAAAAGAAATTGTTTTTATAAAATGAAAAATAGTTATAATTTCTTATTCAAAAAACAATCTTTTTCCTATTCAAAGAAGTTTAATCGAGTTTGAGAACGGCTAAAAAAGCATTTTGTGGCACTTCTACGGAGCCTATTTGTTTCATCCGTTTTTTTCCTTTCTTTTGCTTTTCTAAAAGTTTCCTTTTTCGACTCACATCACCTCCATAACATTTTGCTGTTACGTCTTTTCTTACTGCCTTTATTGTCTCTCTTGCAATTATTTTTGCTCCGATGGCTGCTTGAATGGCAATTTCAAACTGCTGACGTGGAATTAAATCTTTGAGTTTTTCACACATTCTGCGTCCTAAAGTTACCGCATTGTCAAAATGTATAAGCGAGGAAAGCGCATCAACAGGTTCACTGTTTAATAAAATATCTAATTTTATTAATTTCGATGGTCTGAA
>JBDHYS010000227.1:0-3633 GCA_039811505.1 Paludibacteraceae bacterium
ATTTGGCACTTTCCCGTTTTGCAATGTCGCAATATACACATTTGTACGATTGGTCAATCGGAATGTCAGGAAGACATCCTCACGATGGAAGTATGTCAAATGGAGTGATTGAAACATTTGGATTATTGGCTCTGATGGGAGGAAATTATCAAAATCCTGAAAGTTTGGATTCAAAACTTGCAAAAGAATATGTAAGATTGGAAACAGAAAATACTTCTATTAAACAATATTTCACAGGGATATCGGCAAATCAAACCCCTGCTGGATTTTTTGTTTTTAATCATGCCGCAGCCGGAGTTCATCGTGTTGGTAATTCGATGGTTACAATCAAAGGATACAACAGCGATGTATGGGGATCGGAGATTTACACGAATGATAATCGTTATGGACGATATCAAAGTTACGGTGCGGTAGAAATAATGAACGAAGGTTCGCCTGTTTCGAGAAAAAACAGTCGAATAAACGAAGCGGGTTGGGATTGGAATCGTCTTCCGGGCACAACGACCATTCATCTTCCGCTCACTTTACTCGAAAGTCCTGTTACATCAACGTTGATGGCACGTTCAAAGGAAGATTTTGCAGGTTCATCTTCATTGTTTGGCGAATTTGGAATTTTCGGAATGAAACTTTGGGAGCAAAACGCAATTAATAATACCAATTATACGCCCGATTTTAAAGCAAGAAAATCTGTTTTCACTTTTGGAAAAAGGCTTGTTTGTATCGGTACAGATATTCAAAATTCAAACGCACAATATCCAACAGAAACAACTTTTTTTCAACAAAGCATTACCAATGCAGGTGAAAGATTTTCAGTTAATGGAACATTTAATAATGCCTTAGGTTTTAATTATGATGCTGAGATTTCTGAAAATCCTACATCAATTAGCGATTTAAGTGGAAATTTTTACCGAGTTTCTGGAGGAAATAAAATTAAGATTGAAGGAAAAGAACAAATTTCAAAACAAAATAAAACACGAGTTGAAACAAAAGGGAATTTCTTAACAGCTTGGATAAATCACGGAAATAAGCCAACAAACAGCTCTTACGAGTATTTAATTATGTTGAAACCTACACCGGCTGAGCAAAAAAGATGGAATGAGAAAACGGGATACGAAGTTTGGCAAAAAGATTTCAATGCTCACATTGTGCACGACACCATCTCGAATGTTACAGGTTATGTTGCTTTTGAAAACACAATTCCTGCAAAAGGACTTATTCAATCCATCTCAGCAGAAACATTGGTGATGATGAAACAAACAAACGATGAAAATCTCGTTTTAAGTGTTTGTGATCCTTCATTAAGATTGCCTGTAAAGACCAATAATAGCGATAATACTATGCTGCAAAGTGTAGAAACAACAAAAGAAATTTTTATAGATGGGCATTGGCAGTTGAAAGAAAATCATTTGAAAGTAACGACTAATTTTGACAATGAAAAAACAAAAATTTCAGTAAAATGTCAATTTGGTTTGCCTGTTGAGTTTGAACTGAAGAAGATTCAAACTTCTGTGCCCACAGAAAAAGAGAGAAATCCAATTGTATATTTAAATAAAAACGAAATACATATTGATGGCTTTACAAAATCGGTTATTTTGTTTGATTTATCGGGAAGAATGATTGAAAAAAGCAGTGTGAGTTCCGATAAAAAAATTATTCCAATTAACTCTAATGGACTTTTCTTGATGATTGGAAAAACAGCTGAAAATAAGCAATTTATTCAAAAAATAATAATATAAGGACAAAGTACTATGAAAAAAACAGTGTTATTATTTACCATTTTATTGGTTTTTCAAACCACATTTTTACAAGCTCAAACATTTACGTTTGAAAACGAAGCAAATTTATCCGATTGGATTGCCGGAAATGGAAGCTCTGTCTCAATTAGCGACCAGCACTACAAAGAGGGAATTTCAAGTATGTGTTGGAGTGGAGGAAATAATTCCATTTTGACGGTCTCTTTTCCAACGTTTACAGCTTCAACAGGAAATTCGGCTTTTCTGCAAATTTATTCACCCGTTGTTACGAACGATACATTGGTTGTTGAATTTTTATTTAATTCGAGTGTAAGACGAACAGCCAATTTTGTGTTAAACTATAAAGGTTGGCGTGAATTTAACAGAGCTTATACAGAATATGCGTCAAACGTATCTTTTTCGGTTACTTCAGTCTGTTTTACATTAAAAACAACTTCGAACGAAAATCGAAAAATCTATTTTGATGATGTTCGATTCAATCAACCTACGAGTGCCAATAGAATTGCCGGCACGCAATGGATTATGGATAAACAATATTTGAATGCAAATACTGAACTTTTAGATTTGTATGTCAATACGGTTGATTTGCCCTCAACTACACCGACAGCAGCAGAATTAAACAGCTTGAATACGTTAAGAACAAATTTAGCACGAAATCCGATTGCTGGAAATACAGCCAATTTAAATGCTGCTAAAAGTTTTGCAAACGAATTGAATATTGTGAGAAACGGTGACGGAACGGTGCGGGGAAATGTTATTGATGTTTCAACAAACACGCTGACAAATAATATTGTATCAGATTATGTGTTCAAATTAGAATTATTAGCTGCAGACGGGTTAAAAAACGAAGAAAGTTTGGTGCTTTTCCGCAATTTATTGGATCATTTTATCGAACAAGGTTTTGCCGAAGGTGTTGGATTTATTATTAAAACAAATGATTATACACCTGCAAGAACCATTCCTGCAAAGCTTCTAAATCTTCTTCCAGCTTGTACTGTTGAGCAAAAAGATGAGGTTCTGAAATTGGTGAAATGGCTTTCTTATTACGGAAAAATGTACGACCCTAAAAATACATATTTAGAAAAATTAAATTCAGACGTAGTATATCTTTTCTTGCGTCATATTGTTACTGTCGCTACATATCAAGAAGATGATGCTATTGCAGTTCGTGAATTAAAGGCATTCAAGCGATTCTTGGAGCGAAATACGGAATATGTTCCCGGTGGTGGCGACATTTTGAAACCCGATGGAACAGGTTTTCATCACGGAACGCAGTACAATAATTATATGTATGCTTACCAGACGTGGATGGAACATATTTATTTGTTGAAAAATACCGCTTTCAAAATTTCTCTTCCTGCGTATGAGCGATTCAAAAAAGCTGTTATTTCCATCTATTTAATGGCAACGTTAGATACAAATAATGCTCGTCATTTTGCGAATACACTTTCAGGAAGAAATCCATTTGGATCGGGAATACAAGTCTATTTTTCACGAAATTTCTTTGAAAACTTAATTGAAGTTGGTGGCGATATCCTTGGCACTTCCATTGACGATGATTTGGCTTCGTATTACAATTATTTCTTCAAATCGACTAAATATGCAGTAGATTCTAAAAGTTTTGATGGCTTTTATCAATTTAATTACGGTCCAATTGGGATTTACAGAAAAGATAATTGGGTTGCAACGATGCACGCACCGACAACAAAATTATGGGGTTCAGAAATCTACAGCGGAGCAAATCGTTTTGGAAGATATCAAAGTCATGGTGCATTGGAAATTACGTACAGCGGAACAACAGCTACAACAGGTTATCCAAGTAACACCGGCGGAGGTTGGGATTGGAATGTGGTGCCCGGAACAACAACCGTGCATTATG
>JBDHYS010000228.1:0-3629 GCA_039811505.1 Paludibacteraceae bacterium
TCCACTTTTTAATGCCGTTCTCAATTGATTTTCCGTTCGTATGCCTCCTCCGACAATAAGGGGGATTTCAATTTCTCTTTTTACTGCCAAAATCATTTCAGTCGAAACGGGATTTAAAGCTCCACTTCCAGCTTCCAAATAGACCATTTTCATCCCTAACAATTCTCCAGCAACAGCAATGGAAACCGATTTTTCAATATTATCGGCTTCAATCGGTTCAGTTTGGCTCAATCGTCTTACGGCAGATATTTTTCCTCCATCTACAAGAAGATAAGCCGTTGGGATAACTTCAATTGAGGATTTTTTTATTTTTACAGATGATTTGGAATGTTGTCCGATTAAGTATTCTGGATTTTTTCCCGAAAGTAACGAAAGAAAAAGAATAGCATCGGCTTTAGGAGAAAACTGAGTTACATCGCCGGGAAAAAGGATTTTGGGATTAGAAAAATCGTTAAGTTCAGAGATAAGTTTTTCTGTTCCACTTAATTTTGTGCTACCACCAATAAAAACAAAATCAGGAGTTACATTTTTCAGTTCATTTTTTATCTTCTCCAATACATCTCCAACACATTTGTCCGGATCGAGCAAAACCGCAATCATTTTCCTTTTGTCAGAACAATTTTGAAGTGTTTTTTGATAGATTGATTTCTTCATGGAATGGAGATAAAAATTTAATTGGAATCAATGGTGTAAGCCAAAGTATATTCCTCATTCACTGTGTAATAAACAGTATATTTTTTTTGTGTTTTAATATGAGTAACTGTTAATTCTCCTTCATTTTTCACATCAAAAGGAGAAATTTGGAGCTGCTTTGCAAAATTATAAGCATCTTTTCCAATTACTTTATAAAGTGCCTCTTTTGCCGACCAAGCAATACGAATAAAATCAAAAGATTCTGTTTTATCGTAAATTTCCAACTCTTTTTCTCCCAAAAATCGGGTGTAAATCGTAAGGAGTTTTTTCGTAGCTCCTTCAATATCAATTCCAACTTCATTGGTAGGGTGAATAATTACCGCCACATAATTTTTACAATGCGAAAAACTTATTTTAAAACTCTCATCTTTTAAAATCGGCTTTCCATCTTCATCGTAAATAATCTCCTTTTCTTCATTTTGAAGGAGCATTTTCAGGGCAAAACGGATGGTTAAATAATCTTTTTTCCGTTGTTCCGTTTTTAAATTTTTCAGACTTTCAACGTGCTTGTCAGGATTGTCAAATTTTACCAATAGCTCATCAGAAGAAGTGGAGCTTCTGACAATGCAAATACGACTTTCATATTTTTCTATCAATTGGTAATGAATCATTTCACTGTTCCTTTTTTTGTTTTCTTTTTTAATTATCGTTGTCTTTCGGTTTGTCGGGATCGTTTTTTATGTGCAATTTTATCTTTTTAATTCTCCTATTGTCCACTTGCAACACCTCAAAAACAAAATGTTTGTATTGAAGTTGTTCGTTTTTTGATGGGATTTCACCTTTTAATTCTAAAATCATTCCTGCAAGCGTTTCAACATCATCATTTATTTTATCAAATTCTTTTTCGTCAAGTTCGGTTATTTTATAAAAATCATTCAATAGGATTTTTGCTTCAAAAACATAGGTATGATTGTCAATTTTCTGATATAAAACCTCTTCTTCATCGTACTCATCAATAATATCGCCTACGATTTCTTCAATGATGTCTTCAAGCGTAATAAGTCCTGAAATTCCGCCATATTCATCAACTACCAAAGCAAGATGAATTCTATTTTCTTGAAATTCAATTAATAAATCATCAATTTTTTTAGTTTCAGGAACGTAATAAGCTTGTCTGATTAAAGTTTGCCAGCGAAACGAATCGGGTTTATCCAAAAATGGCAACAAATCTTTACTAAATAAAATACCTTTGATATTATCTCTTGAACCAGAATAAACAGGAAGTCGTGAATAGCCGGAATCAATCACAATCTCCAAAAGTTTTTTATAATTTAATTTTGTATCCACATCAACTACATCAACTCTTGATGTCATAATATCCGACACTTGAATGTTGCCAAACTTGATAATTCCTTCCAACATCTCTTTGTCTTCTTCTTGCGTTTCGGCATTCATATCGAGAGCATAAGAGAGCTCATCAACAGAAATTTCATCGACATTAATTTTTGCCAATTTATTAAAAACAAGTGCTTTAGAATTTGCGAGCAACCCAACAAATGGATTAAATAAATTTTGAAGACCAAGCAAAATTCTTGCATTTCGTTGAATGATTTGTTTTGAATGTTCAGAAGCATACACTTTTGGCATTAATTGCCCAAACACGATAAAAAACAATCCAACAAAAATCAACGGTGCCAAAAAACTCCAAATCGGGGTATATTCAAAATTAAATATCCTATAAATAAAAGTAGTACTTAATACCAAAAAAGAGATATTAACCACATTTGCACCAATAATAAGCGTTGCTAATAGTTTTTGAGGAGAATTGAGAAGTTTGGATGCAGCCAATAAATTTTTAGATTTCCCTTCGTAAATTTCATTACTATCTTTTTGATTCAGAGAGAAAAAAGCAACTTCGGAACTACTAAAAAATGAAGAAAAATATAAAAACAACAATGAAAGAGCCAGAAGCAAATAATCGCTCCAATGAGGATAGATAAAGTAAACTTCCGAAAAAACACTAAGTATTTTAGTTTCCAATTTTGTAGAAATTATATGTTATTTATTGCAAATTTACATAAAAAATATAAGTAATCCGATATGCATCAAATTAAAATAAAGTTTTTAAAATTTATGCTTTTGAAGAAATACAAATTAGCACTCACCATTGTTGTTAGATTTTTATTTTTGGACGTCTGCCATTACTCAATGTTTTTTTAGAAGTAAACAAGTGATGCATAAACAATGAGTATCGGACATACATTTTCTCAAATCATAATTAAATTAAAAAACGCCGACAACATTATGGCTATCAGCGTTTTATTTTCATATCGTGGAGCTGGAGGGAGTCGAACCCTCGTCCAAACAAGGAAACAATATACTTTCTACATGCTTATCTTTGTTTATATTTTCGTGTTGTGGCAAGACCAAAGCTACCAACCAAAACCTTATCTCCTAAGTTTTCATTCCAAATGCGAAGCCATTTGAAACTATCTCCGATTTACCTGCACCTCTTTGTCCTTTGCCTCGAAGCCACGGCTTGGGAGAGATGTCTTGTCCCAACACCTTGTATCGGGATTAAGCTTTAATCTACTATGATTCGATTAAGCAGCAAGAGCATAATTGTTGTTGCCAGTTATACTGTTTGAAATCCGGGATTTACGAGCCGGCATTCCTACGCTCGACATGCTTATATACCCTTTCATCTCGCTGTCAAAACCAAACAGCCCCTTTTGTGAAGTGATAATAGTAAGTTTTACTATATCAATAAATCTGCAAATTTTATTCCAAATTTTTTATTGGAACAAAAATTGATTTTAACACCTTTTTCAACTCTTAATTTTTAATCTTCAATCTTTGTTATTTCGCATAACTAACAGCTCTTGTTTCCCTTATAACTGTAATTTTCACTTGTCCGGGATATGTCATTTCGTCTTGAATTTTCTTTGCAATATCAAATGACAAAAGTTCTGTTTCTTTATCGTCCAATTTATCTG
>JBDHYS010000229.1:0-3620 GCA_039811505.1 Paludibacteraceae bacterium
GGATTTGCTTTGACAATGTCTTCTTGTTTTACATCGTATTTTCGGCTGATAGCAAAAAGTGTCTGTTTTTTCTCAACAAGATGTTCAATATAATCGTCTGTATTTTGTGGATTTTCTTGTACAATAGGAGTTTTTTCATCTTTTTTTGGAATCAAAATGACTGCACCGGCTTTCAATCCATCGTGAATTTGAGGATTTATATTGTTAATTTCCGATTGCGAAACTCCAAATCTTCTACTGATTGAGTACAATCCTTCGCCTTGCTCCACCGTATAAACATAATATTCCAATCCCTCCACAACTCGAATGGGATAAGTTGCTGGTTGGTAGTTATTAATTGAAAAAAGGTGGACTGAAAAAAACAGCACGACACCTAAAATTTTCAGTTTCATAATTACGCTCTCCTTTAAAATCTAAATTCACATTAATATAATTAGTGCAAATGTACTAAAAATAAAAATAGTCGTTAACCATTTTACAATAAATATCTCTTTTTTTTGTTTATAAAAGTAGATAAATTAGTTTTGAATCCTCCAATATTCTTCTAAAATGAAACGAATTACAACTCTTTTGATTGTTGTTTTTTTCTTTTTTTCTCTTTCAGCTCAATTAGTAGTCAAAGGAAATCATCAATCTATCACTGAGAATATTGAGATAAATAAAATTATCCTTTTTGAAAGAATAGACAACAATTCCGAGATTCACTTCAAAGCACAACACGCAGAAACCGATGTAAAATGGTTTTCATATCAAAACGGTGTAAAAGCAAAACTTACAAATTTTTCTGTTCTTTCTCCTACTGAAACTTACATTGATCCGGAATTAAACAGAGGTTATATAATCCAAGCCGATGGAAAAGAGATTGTAATTTGGGTAGGAAAACAAGATTCAAAAAATCCGATTCACTATCAAAATATCGCAGGAGAAAAAAAAAATTACACACCTCAAATCGGAGGTCAACAAAAGCCTAAATCCACACAAAAAAACAATTTAATTGGCGATGAAAATAGACCAAACGAAGCAATTGGATGTAAAATATCCACCAAAACAACCGAAAGAGATGCTACCAACGAAAACCAAAGACCGACAGCAACCTCATTAGATGGTTCAGCTCCAATGGAAGTTGAGTTTTTCAGTAATCCAGTAGGAAATCCGACTAATTTTGAATGGTTTTTCTATAAAGACGGTGAATTATTTCTTTCAAAGCAAGATGAAAACTACACACATACTTTTTCCGAATCGGGAAAATACAAAGTAAAAATTGAAGTTCGTAAAGAGAGTGAATTAGCATCAGATTCGATTGAAATTTCTGTTTCAGAATCGGCAATTGCAGTTCCGAAGATTTTCACTCCAAATGGCGATGGATTTAACGATGAATTTCGTGTTGCATACACTTCAATAGCCAAATTTGATTGTACAATTCTCAATCGTTGGGGAAGAATAGTGTATCGTTTTTCCAATCCACAAAAAGGATGGGACGGAACAATCAACGGAAAACAAGCAGCAGAAGGTACTTATTTTTATATTATCAGAGCAGAAGGCTCTGATGTAAAGGCTTATCAACTAAAAGGACACATCAATTTATTGAGGTAAATAATCTGCTTTTTAAGCATAAAAAAAAACTACAAGATTTTTTTTCTTGTAGTTTTTTTTGTAAATATTCTTTGCATTATTTTGCAACCTTTTCAAGCCATTTGACCATAGCAAGCATAACGAACATCGAAACCAAACAAACAGCTATAAAAACTGTCCAAGTTATCGAAATAGAAATATTCTCATACATCATAGCACCAAGGAAAAGAGAGAAATTTCCAACTGCTGTTGCTGCCAACCAACCACCTTGCATCAATCCTTGCATGTGAGCAGGAGCAACTTTCGACACAAACGAAAGCCCAAGAGGAGAAATAAATAATTCTGCCACAGTTAAAATAAAATAGGTAGCAAAAAGCAACCAAGGAGTTACACGCAACGAATCATCTAAACCACCTTGTGCAGTAACATCTTTCAAAAGAGGCAATCCAATAGAACCAAGTGCCATAACCACAAATGCAAGTGCTGCAATTCCCATTCCTATTCCAATTTTCATTGGCGTAGAAGGTTCTTTCCCTTTTTTAGCTAATCGACTGAAAACAACGATAATAATGGGTGTTAATAGCACAACCAAAATGGGATTAATGGATTGAAATATTTCTGCCGAAGTGAATATTTTCCCCCCTAAGAAAGTGTAATCTTTTGCAAACATCGTAAGCGTAAGTCCATTTTGATGGAACGAGAACCAAAAGAAAATCACAATGCCGAAAACAGCTAAAAGTGCATAAATTCTTTGACGAATCTCTTTTGCATTTGCTTTTATCTCTTCTGCTGAAATAGTTACAACCGCTTTTTCTTTTGACGCAGGAGTTGGTAAATAGCGTTTTGTGGTAAGAAAAATAACCAATGAAATTCCCATTGCAACAACAGCTGTTAAAAACGCATAATGAAATCCTGTATTAAAAGCATTCAAATATTCAGTAGCAAAAGCCGATAAATCTGTCGGAAAAGCACCGTTAGAAACAGTTGTTGCCAATTCTGTAAACCTTCCACCAATTACCTCTTCGGACATTTTTCCATCTAAATATTGATGGCACAATCCGGGAAGATCTGCATTGTATGCGTATCCTTGCATTTTCACAAAAGTATTTCTTACCCAAGTTGCTAAAAACGGTGCAAACATCGCCCCAATATTTATAAACATATAAAATATCTGAAATCCGGAATCTCGTTTATTCCTGTATTCATCGTTGTCATACATTTGACCAACCAATGCCTGTAAGTTTCCTTTAAACAGTCCGTTACCAAATGCAATTACCAGCAAAGCACCTAATGCGATGTATTGCGTGGTAATAAGTGAAGGCATTGCCAACAAAAAATACCCCAACGACATGACGAGAAGACCTGCAATTATGGTTCCTTTATAATTGCGAAGGCGGTCAGCAATTACTCCACCAACCAATGCCAAAATATAAATTGCACCATAAAAAATGGAATATAATGTTCCAGCTTCAGTACCTGAGATATTAAATTTCGACATTAAAAACAGTGTAAGAATTGCCATCATGGTATAAAAACCAAAACGCTCGCCCATATTTGCAAGAGCGGCCGGCACCAATCCTTTTGGATGATTTTTCAACATAATTTTCTTAATTTAATTTTTTATTAACGTGCAAACATACACAAAAAAAATAGAATATTTTAAAGGTTTCTGTTTTTGATAATTAAATTATTAAAAAAAAGTCTCATTTTGAGTGAAAATTTAGGTTGTTGATTTGTATCTGATTTAAATTTGGGGATTGATTGAAAAGTAAATACTACTTTAATTTAATTCTAATAAAAAATAGTATTTTTGCTCAAAAAAACAGAATATGATTTTTTAGATTTGATGGATACAGAAAATAATTTTCAAAAAAGTGAAAATCTTTTAAGAAAATGCGATTAAAAAGCTATCATATACCATTTTAAAATCATATTTGGACAGAAACAAAACGACTACTAACAATCTTATTGCTTGAAAAAGCAATTTTTTTATTTTATGAAAAAAAAACAACTATTATTTACAATTTTCATCTTATTTTCATTGATTT
>JBDHYS010000230.1:0-3619 GCA_039811505.1 Paludibacteraceae bacterium
TCCCGAACCAAGTGTTAATTTCACATCTCTGTTGTTCGCCGTATATTCTATTTTACCTGAATCAGCAACCATCACTGAAGCGTTTTTAAAACCTTCCGAAAAATTGTAAATCATCACATCATTCAGCAATCTCTTTTCTCGTTCTTTTCCTCGCACATAAATATTATATCCATCAATTCCGGTGTAAAATTGTCCTTCTGGGATTTCCACATCTGGAGATTTCTGTCGCAAAGAAAAAATCAAAGTCCAAAGTTTTGTTTGTGCCATTGGCAACACATTGTTTGAGAAAAAGAAAGCTGCAATACTAATTCCCGCTATAAAAGCAATAAGCCCTCTCATTATGCGAAACAATGAAATTCCTGCCGATTTCATTGCTATCAATTCAAAATTTTCTCCTAAATTTCCAAAATTCATCAAAGCTGCTAATAAAATAGCAAGCGGTAGAGCCATTGGAATGGTTTGAAGAATTGCATACCAAAAAAACTCTGCAAGAACCATCCAACCGACACCTTTTCCAATTAAATCGGGCATTTGCTTCCAAAAAAACTGCATCAATAAAATTAATACACAGATAAAAAAAGTCATTATAAAATAAATCATAAATGACTTTAAAATATATCTATCTATCTTTTTTATCTTCAGCATTTTGGCTTTTTTACAGTTTGAAAAACAAAATTACTCATTTTTTTAAATGTAACATCTTAAATTTTGCGAAAATTCCGATTAAGCTCTTTGGAAAAGTGGAATTAATGTCAATAAAAAAAACGACTCCAACAAAAAACTGTGAAGTCGCTCTAAATCTTTTGCGAAAATAAAATTAAAACTCATATTCAAATGCTACATTCCAGCCTCTGATTTTTTGCGGATAAAGTTTGTCTTTCGCAATATTGTTTAATCCCCAATCGTATCCACTTCTTATTCGCAGTTGTTTCCATTGAATGCCACCACCCGTTCCGATTTGGAGTGAAAAGCGATTTAATTCAGTCTGATACAAATCGTACGTTCCGCTTACAGGTAGTGGCAAAGCAGGGAAATTTGGAATATCTTCTTTTTTCTTCGTAAAATTTGTAGTGCTTTTTTGAGCTAATCCGATGTTGAAGTTTGGACCGGCGTAGGCAAAAATCTTCATTCCCCAAAAAATTGGCAAAGTGAAAGTTACTCTGATTGGAATATTGATAAAATGTGCAGAATAATTGAAAAATGCAGTATCTAAATTGTTATAAAGTTGTTCTCTTTTACCAAAAGCATAACCATATTTTAATCCTGTTTCTACTCCTAAACCGTATTTAAGCTCTATTTCATCCATCAATCCTATTTGAATAGTGTGATAGGGCGAAGTTACAATAAAATCTCCTTTTCGGAACATTTGTCCGTAATCGACTTGAGCTCTTAGTTTGTGTTGTAGTTTTGAGATTGAATCTGAAGTTGTATTTTCACCTCGGACCGTTATAAGGGACAAGCTTGTAAGAATAAATAAACCTATTAGTGATACTTTTTTAAGCTTCATACGTTTAATTTCATTTAAAATGTGTATGCTAACGAAACCTTGAATTCATTTGAGCGGAATGAAACTTTATCAATATTTGTTCTGTTCAAAACGCCCCAATCATAACCGGCTCGTATGGAAACTCCTAACCATTGCACTCCCACGCCTGCTCCCAATTGTAAATCAAAAGCATTAAATTGAGATGAAGATTGATAAATATTAGAGCCAGCATCCGTTCTACTCAATGAACGATTTACAAAATGTTCTGTTGATGTGATTTTTGACAACGAATAATTTAGATTTGGTCCTGCCAAAAATAAAACATAAAAATCATCGGCTAAGGAGAGTGAATACATCGCTTTTATGGGCATATCAAAGCTATTCAATGAAGTTTTTTGTTGATTCCAAGTTCCTGTTGCTTTTTTCTGGGCTAATTGACTTTGATCGATGTTCATTCCAGCAAATTTATTGAATAACAATCCGGTGTGAATCCCAAATTGCTCATTAATGTTTAATCTCACAATGGGACCAACGTGAAATCCGTGTAAATTTGATTCTCCGATTGAAGTGGGTTTTGCGGTTCCTTGTTCTGCTTTTACTTTTGGTGTTGTGTATCCATATCCGGCTGTTATTCCAAATTCGACCGGTTTTTCTTGTGCAAAAACAACCAATGATAAAAATAAAAATAAAATCAGAAGTTGTAATTTAAAACGTATTGCCATGAACTTATATTTAATATCAAAAATTGAGTACAAAGATAGTTAAATACTTGTAGCGTAAGAAATATTTTATAAAAAAAAAGCTGATAGAAAAATATCTACCAGCTTTATTCTAAATTTGAAAAGATTGTAGCAATTAGAAATTAAAGAACAATCCAGCTTTTAGACTATTTTCTTTTATGTCTAAGTTTTTGTGCATACTCATCATTCCGTAGTCATAGCTAACGCGAACTCCAACGCTGTTAAAGTGCAATGCAGCTCCACCTCCAAGTTGAAGATTGAAACGAGATAAATTACTATCAGCTTCGTAAACATCTAAATCAAAAGAACCTATACCTACGTTGGCTGTAACTTTACTTGCCAATCCATAAGCAAAGTTTGGACCTGCAAAAAGTGAAAGTTTTACAGCTCCTGCCAATGGAAAAGTAGCTGCAATACGAGCCGGCAATTCAATTGAGTGTTTTACGTAATTTCCTGTTGCACCAAGAAATGAATAATTTTTACTTTGGTTGTAATTGTAAAGAAGACCTAATTCCAATCCAACAGGACCTTGAATTCCCAAATTAACTGTTGGACCTACGTGAAATCCTCTTAAGTTTTCACTCAATCCACCTGAAACTAATTGATTTGCGTTGTACCCAGCTTGAAGACCAAATTGTGCGTTTGCAAAACTAACTGAAAAAATTGTAGCAACTGCTACAAGCATAAATTTTTTAACTGTTTTCATATTTTTAAAATTATTAATCAACGTGAAGGGAAATTTCAAATTGTGTGCCAAAATCATTTATTATTTTAGTGTAAATAAAAAAGAACAATGAAAATACTTTTAATTCTCATCGTTCTTTTAAATTAAAAATCTTGTTTATAGTTTTGATTTTTATTCTGTTGTAACAGTATAAAGATATCGTTTGATGCTCTTTTTTGGTGTTTTTTCAAATTCATTCGGATAGAGTTGAATTTTGGATACACTTTCATACGCCGCTACAGAAGAATTGAGCATAATTCTGTTTTCTTCCATCAATTCACGAAGTTGGTCTTGATTGATTCCCATCGTGTCCATAGCTTCGTAGTCCGGATAAACCAATGCTATCAAACGTCCTTTGGATTCAATGACCAAACTTTCCATCACAAAAGGCATATTATTCAGTTTTGCTTCAATTTCTTCTGGATAAATATTTTGTCCGCTTGCACTTAAAATCATCGTTTTATTGCGTCCACGAATAAATACATTTCCTTCGTCATCAAGCGTTCCTAAATCGCCTGTATGAAGCCATCCATCTTTATCGAGCACATCTTTTGTGGCTTGTTCGTTTTTATAATATCCAACCATCACGTTTTCGCCTCGTACAAGAATTTCGCCAATTCCGGTTTCTGGATCGGGATTGTCAATTTTTGCTTCCATAATATCCAAAAC
>JBDHYS010000231.1:0-3616 GCA_039811505.1 Paludibacteraceae bacterium
GTTCAAAACCCAAATCTCCCGGCGTGAAATAAAATTTTTCATAATATGCCGGATCGTCCGGAATGTGCATTTTTCTATATTTTCCTGCAATAGAACCATCTTTTTCTAAAACCACTGCTGTGTTGTGATAAAGCCCCATTGCTCTTTTTTCAAATAACGAGAGAACAATGACAACTCCTAATTCCTGTGCAATTTTTCCAAAACGTTCAGTTGAAATACCGGGAATTGTTTCTGCCTGTTCAAAAACTGCAACATCTTCAGTTTGACAAAAATAAAGTCCGTTGTGAAGTTCTTGTAAAACCACCAATTCGGCTCCTTTTGAAGCAACTTCACGGATGTTTTTTTCCAATTTAATTTTATTTTCTTCTATATTGGAGGTGTTAATTTGCTGAATAAGAGCTATTTTCATTACTTTTTTTGATTAAAATTTAGGATATTGCATTGTTACACAATGTAATGAACCGTGTTGTTTTATTAATGCGCTGCAATCAATTCCAACTATTTCGTGGTTTGGAAATGCAGTTTGTAATTTTTCCAATGCGATTGCATCTTTTGGCGAATTGTATGTTGGGCACAAAACCGCACCGTTGATGATTAGAAAATTTGCATACGTTGCTGGCAATCTATTCCCATCTTCATCATACACTGCATCAGCCATTGGAAGTGGAATTAATTGATAGCGTTGCGATTTTTCATCGTTATCTGTTAAAATATTGAAATTTTTCAATTCTTCTTCCATTTTTTTCAACTCATCGTAATGTGTGTCATTTTCATCTTCGCACTTTACGTAAGCGATGGTTTTTTCATCACAAAACCGGGCTAAGGTGTCAATATGACTATCCGTATCATCACCTGCCAAACTTCCGTTGTGAAGCCATAAAATACGTTTTGCTCCTAAATGTTTTTTTAATTTATCTTCAATTTTTTCTTTGTTCCGATTGTTTCTGTTGATAGAAAGAAGACACTTTGTGGTTGTTAAAATTGTACCTTTTCCATCACTTTCGATGCTTCCTCCTTCTAAAATAAATTTCTTCCGATTTTTATATTCGACGTGTGCTGGAAATATTTCTTTTTGAAAAAGTTGAGAAGTTATTTGATTATCAAGATTGGCTGCAAATTTTAATCCCCAGCCGTTAAATGTAAAATCGAGTACTACAGGTTTTTCATTTTTCAAAATTGTGATTCCACCGTAATCGCGTGCCCAAGTGTCATTGCTTGGAATTTCTACATAACGAATTTTCTCTTGTGGAAGAGTTTTTAACGCCTCTTTTACTCCATTTTCATCAGCACAAACAACAACCAAATTTTCTCTTTTTACAATTTCTTTTGCAATGTGGATGTAACAGTCAGTTACTTCATCCAACATATACGCCCAATCTGTTTGAGCGTGAGGAAAAGTTAGTTGCACAAACGATTGTGGTTCCCATTCAGCGGGTAAAATAATTTTAGTATCTCTGTTTTTATGTTTTGTCATTAAAAAAATATTATTTTTTATCAATTCTTTTCCATTTTACACCTTCATCTACCACCACTTTTTCAGGAGGAGTTAATAATTGATCTGGATTTTGGAAAATTTTATTTAACATACGAAGTGATGAAGCATAATAAAATCCATCACAAATTCGCTCATCTACCACAAATTTTAAAAGAATACTTTTGTATGGTTTTACTTCGCCTGAACGGCTTACAGTGTGTCGTTGGGATTTTCTTCCCATGGCGGCAAATACGCTACAATTTCCAAATTCGTACAAGTGATGATAAATTGATTCAATGCCAATAGAACCGATATTTGTTAAAAAAAAGCTACAATGCCACGGACTTGCTTGTTCAATCACGCGTGGAAGTAAACCCACCTTATCGAGCCACATAAAGAGAAAAACGACAGTTCGCATCAGAAAATCAGGTAATAATCCTAAATATTTTGAAATAGCATCACCGGAATTTTGCTGTCCAACTTGTTGATTTTCATCTAATTCTTTCTGAATTTTATTGACTACATCATAAAGTGTGTCGGTCATTTGAAAATAGGGTTTTATCAATGTTTCTTCACCGTCATCGGAAAGACTTCGCTTCACAACCAACGAAATATTAAAATAATTTCGGGCGAAAATTTTGTTCCACACCACAAATCTATTTAAATTAGGTCGTTGCGAAACCAAACGAACCATTGCCGCAATAATTATGTGCATAATGGAAAGTCCGGGCAAATCTTCTTTGTGTTCTTTAATAAACGCCTCGATGTTTTCAATAGGAATCCGTTCTTCAAAGTAATTTTGTGCATCCATTCTTGTGCGCAGGATGTAAGGAATAACTGAAAAAACGGGGTCTACTTTTCTAACTCTCCAACCATCGTATCTATCACCTAAATGGCGGCGAAAGTATCTGAATTTGTTTAATTGGTATTTTTTCATAGTGCTAATGTTGTCTCTATTATTCTATAAAATAGTGTTTTTTTACGTGTCAAAGATACTGCAAGTTTTTTAATATTAGGATAAATGAGAAACCATATTTTTTACGATTGTATTATTTTTTCGTTGAAAGTTGCATCAATTTGTTGTAACGCAAAAATTTATTATCTACTAAAAACCGAAGGACATAATATATTTTTGGCTCTTTAAAAGGGAGCCTTTCGAGTAATTCTTTGGTTGTTAACGGTGAATTATCTAATAATTTAAGCATTGCGGTTCTGATTTTATCAAACTCTTCAGTGGTGACAGATGTGTTTGTCTTTTTCAGGCACACATCGCAATGTCCGCAGTTTTTGCCATCTTTCTCTCCAAAATAACGCAATAAAATAACACTTCTACACACATTATCTTCTTCCACATAATTTATCATACTCTCAATTCGAGAAGAAAATCGTTTTTTTCTATCTTCATAAGCCTCTTTTCCTATGTGAATCTGATTGCTTTTTTCTCTTTCGAGGGTAAAAGTTAAGTAGGGCGTTTTTTTTCTTGGAATATAACTGATAATTTTTTCTTGACTTAGTCCTATCAATTCATTGTATACTTTTTCTTGTTTCCAATTCAATCTTTTTGAAATAATTTCTTCATTTATCGAAATCGGATTGGCAAATAATCCTGTGTACGAACGTAAAACTACGTGAATAAGCTGTTCTTGAGCTTCGGAGTGTTTTGTTTTATACAAATCATCTTTGTTGCAAATAAATTGCACAATAGAACTACTGTCTTGTTCATCAGTTAAGTCCAAATATCCTGCTTGTTGCAAGATTTTGATGCTATTGTGTGCAACTAAAAGCGATTGATGAAATTTTGAACAAAAATCATTTAGATTAAAAACAAACGTTTTGTCCAATCCGGAACCAACACCCACACCGTAATAATCACAAATTGCATCATACACTTCCAATATTTTTTCTTTTGGAGGAAATGAATCGGAAATCCTTTTTTTGATGTTTGAAATATCTGTTTTGTTATATAAAAGAACTGCAAAAGCTTTTTTCTCATCACGTCCGCCTCTTCCGGCTTCTTGAAAATAAGCTTCTATTGAATCGGGTAAATCGAGATGAACAACTGTGCGAACATCGGGCTTGTCAATTCCCATTCCAAATGCATTGGTAGAAACGATCACGCGTGTTTCGTCTGTTTTCCATCTA
>JBDHYS010000232.1:0-3603 GCA_039811505.1 Paludibacteraceae bacterium
CTCTTCAATTTGCGAACTCATTTCTGCTAATTTCTTTGCCATTGAATTTGCGTGAGATGCTAATTGAAACCACAAATCATCTTCCAACAAAGCTTTAAATTGTGCCGATAAAAATCTGTTTTTTGAATATAATTGTGCCGATTGTTTGTGAAAAAAAGGAGCATTTTTTTTCAATTCTTCATTGAAAATTAAAATTGCTTCACCCATCATCAATCCGTTTTTTGTTCCGCCAAAGCTCATAATATCAATGTCGCAATCGGCTGTTGCCTCTTTGAGTGTACAACCTAATGATGACACTGCGTTGGAAAGTCGTGCTCCGTCAACATGAAGATAGAGATTGTGTGAATGGACAAATTCGCTCAACGATTTTAACTCTTCTACGGTGTAAATTGTCCCTAATTCGGTGCTTTGGCTTATTGAAATAACTTTTGGTTGCGTGTGATGAACATTTCCTATGGTTGCTAAGTGGGGAAGAATCATTTCGGGCGTTAATTTTCCATTTTGTGAAGGAATGGAAATGATGCTGCTGCCGATGCTTTGAGTTGGAGCACCGCATTCATCTACTAAAATATGTGCAGAATCGGTACAAATTATCGATTGAAAGGGTAGGAGAGCACATTTTAAACTTACCACGTTTGCTCCTGTTCCATTAAAAACATAAAGCACCTCCACATTGCCAAATTTTTCACGAAATAATTTATTTGTTTGTTCTGTTATTTCGTCATCACCATAAGAGATTTGATGTGTAGAATTGGCGGTAAGAATGGCTTCCATAATTTTTGGATGAACTCCCGAATAATTATCACTTGCAAAAGATTTCATAAACTGCGGATTTTTATTTGTTTTTATGAAAAGACAAAAAACGCCCGATTTTAATAAATTTCGGGCGTTCTATTATACTAAATTAGACTAAAAAGCATCAATTAAAATTTGAATTTATCAAAAAAACTCTTTTTAGTTTCAACTTCTTCTCCATTTTCACTCTCTTTTTCATCTTCGGCAGTTGGTTTTTCTGTTCCGTTTGGCACATATTCTGACCGTTGAACAGCAACACCTTGTTCTTTGTTGATAAATCCGATTACATCTTCAATTCCTTCTAAAAACTTATCAAAATCTTCTTTATAAAGGAAAATTTTATGTTTTTCATACGTTACAACAGCTTCTTCTTCAAATCCTGAAACCCTTTTTTTACTCTCTGTAATAGCAAGATAGAGATCTTCATTGCGACTTTTCTTTACATCTAAATAATAGATTCTTTTTCCGGCTTTAATAGATTTTGAATAGATAATCTCGTTGTCTTTCTTCGCAAGCTCCGGTTTCTTTTTTTCAACTTCCATGGTTTACATCATTTTTTATTCTTACTCTCAACCAATCGCACATCAGCAAAATTTGTTGTTTTTAAGACGTTTTTTGTTATTAATTAATTTATAAATTGGTATTTTACTTTTTGAAATAAAATCCAAATTTCAGAATAAATTTTTGATTAATCAAATTTATGGCTCATTTTATTGCTTATTTTTTATAAAAAATAGATTTATAAAGGATAATAATTGATTTTATTCTCAAAATAAGTGTATCATTTTGTTGTTCTTTATGTCGTTCAAAAATCTATTAAACGTAAATAAAATAGCTAAATACCAATCTGTTAAAACTATTTAGTTTTTATTCGGAATGTCGTTTTTTAACTTATCAAATACGCTGTTTTCTGTTTTTTCAAAAATGTTGTGTTGTATTGGAAAATCAGACTGATTTTTTATTTGTTACTTGAATATTTTTTGTTTAACCATTCTTTTTATGTATCTTTGCACGATTTTTATTAAGAAGAACAGTCATGGGGAAATACGAACAATATAACATTCCATTAAGGAGCAATCAGACAGATGCTCAACTATATGAATTCATATTGGACGATGATTATTTCAAAAAAATCGATAGTTCAGAGGTTCAGCACGGAAAAATAGGGGCGAAAGTAAAACTTCAAAAGAAAGCTTCTCTTTTCGAATTGAGCTTTGAATTGAAAGGTGAAATCATCATTCCTTGCGATAGATGTTTGGATGATATGAATCAACCAATAGTTTGTAAAGATACTTTACAAGTGAAACTCGGCGAACATTTTTCAGAAGAAGGCGATATTGTTATCATTCCGGAATCTGAAGGTTCAATAAATGTAGCTTGGTTTTTATATGAAATTATTGTTTTAAATATTCCATTAAAGCATGTTCACGCAGTTGGAGAATGTAATAAAACGATGGTTTCAAAACTTAAAAAACACGTTATACACACCAAATCTGATGATGATGACAATTCGGATAATCTTGATTTGTATGATGATGACGAGGAAGACAGCACTGATAGCAACGAAGGAACAACCGATCCAAGATGGGATGGTTTGCAAAATATTTTTGAAAACAACTAAAATTTTATAGAAATGGCACATCCAAAACGAAGACAGTCGAAACAAAGAACAGCAAAACGAAGAACGCACGACAAAGCAAAATTGCCCACATTGGCTACTTGCTCAAACTGCGGAGCAACTCATATTTATCACACCGTTTGTCCAGAGTGTGGATATTATAGAGGAAAATTAGCAATCGAAAAAATTGCTGCTGAATAATCTACAAAACATATTGAATGAATAATCAGGTAAACAACGATTTGTTTACTTGATTTTATTTTAATTAGAACAGTATGTCAAAAATTCAAGCAGTAATCACCGGAGTGGGCGGATTTGTACCTGAATATAAACTTACTAACGAAGAACTTAGTAAAATGATGGATACAAACGATGAATGGATTACAACTCGAGTAGGGATAAAAGAACGAAGAATCTTAAAAGGTGATTCTCTTGGAGCTTCTTATTTGGGAGTAGAAGCGGTTCGTGATCTTTTGTCCAAAAAAGAAATTCAACTTAACGAAATTGAGATGGTAATTTGTACCACTTCAACTCCCGATCACATTTTTCCATCAACTGCTTCGATTATTGCCGAAAAATGTGGAATAAAAAATGCGTATTGTTACGACATTCAAGCTGCTTGCACAGGATTTATCGTTGCTTTTGATGCTGCGGCAAATTACATAGAATCAGGAAGATATAATAAAATTTTGATTATTTCGTCAGAAAAAATGTCGGCAATGGTCGATTATTCTGATAGAAATACCGCACCACTTTTTGGTGATGCAGCTGGTTGTGTGTTGGTGGAAGCTACCACAGAAGATATTGGCTTCAAAGATGCCATAATCAAAAATGACGGCGACGGATTCAAACATCTTCACATGAAAGCTGGTGGTTCTGCTAAGCCGGCAAGTTATGAAACAGTTGAAAACCACGAACATTTTGTCTATCAAGAAGGAATTCACGTTTTCAAAAATGCAGTTTCAAATATGTCTGACGTTTCGGAAGAAGTGATGAAAAAAAACTCTTTAACCTCTGACGACGTGCAATGGTTAATTCCTCATCAGGCAAATTTGCGGATAATTGATGCCGTTGTGAATAGAACAAATATTCCATACGAAAAAGTGTGCATCAACATTCAAAAATATGGAAATACGTCATCTGCAAGTATTCCTTTGGTGTTATGGGAGTGGGAAAATAAATTCAGAAAA
>JBDHYS010000233.1:0-3597 GCA_039811505.1 Paludibacteraceae bacterium
TATGTGAGCACTTCGGGGTGTAGCCCAACAGCAAAGACCTTCGATTTGCCGTTGTGGATACGGTGGATCTCATCGGCAATTCCCGATGCCAGCATCAGTTTGTTTGAGGGAGCCTTGCCGGCCGAGTCGATCCGGTCGTTTCGGTACGCTCCATATAGTGCGTCAGTCTCTTTATTGTCGAACCGGTTTATCCAGCTACGCGATATTATTCCATGGGTGGATGGATTACTTCCTGTGTATAGTGTTGCGCTATTACGTCCCTGATATCCTGCTCCGGTGGTGTAGGCCGCATTTTGGAACGACGACCCTCCTGAAAATATCCTGTTGAAACCCTGCGAACCGCACTTCTGACGTATTATTGCCAGCTGCTCGCTGTTGAGCTCGTCGATAAGCAGAAACAGAACTAATTTAGGCCGTGGCTCGGGTATGCGCGGTTGCGAAAATAGTGACTGTGAGAGAATGATTAACGAGATAATTACAATTGCTTTGCGCATATTAATTGATTTGATTGGTTACTTGGGGTTGTTGTAAAAATAGAATGCCAAACTAATAGTTTTTGTTTATGCCTGCAACATAAACAGGAAAAAGATTTCAACCTCTTTTGTCGTTTGAAAATGGTTCTAACTTTATTTAAACCGTTTACAAATTAAATATGATTGTGCTATCATCTTTTTTTTGTCGTAAAAACAAGTTAATTTTGCATAAACGAAACCAACAAAAATTTTTAGAGATGGCATACGTAATTACAGAAGATTGCATTGCTTGTGGCACTTGCATCGATGAATGTCCGGTTGAAGCTATATCAGAAGGCGATATCTATAAAATAGATGCTAACGTTTGTACCGATTGCGGTACTTGTGCAGATGTTTGCCCAACAGAAGCAATTCACCCGGCTTAAATAACAAAAAACCTGCTTCGGCAGGTTTTTTTGTGCAGTTAAGTTACAATTGACGTCAAAAATGGGGACGAATCTCGTCTGCTGTGTTTTACCTTTCAGGTAGTTCCTTTCCAATCTTTCGATCATACATCATGACATGCTGGTATTAAGTCCAGCAATAAAAGCAACTTTGTAAATAAAAACCGGCTTGGACTTATTAAGAAAGAAATCTGGTGATTTCCGATAAAAGATCAGAGCGACAACACGAAAACTTATAACTCTTCTGCACTTTTTTATCGTTGTGTGCGTATTGGCACACTATCGCCATAAGTTTGCAGGAAATCATAGATTTTAAAAAAGCAAACCGGCCATGACTATCTCTTCATCGAGTAAATTGATCGCTTACTTTCATCATCAAAATTGTCGATGAGCCTATAAATATGCGGAAAGCGTTGGTTTATAGTCTTTTGAATCTGGTAAGACAGGATTTATCCCTTTTCATGGGCCGTCAGCTTTTTACTTGGTTCTCTCTGTGAAATTGAGGCGAAAAAAATAAGTAATTACTTGAAAGTTTGACAATTAAGTGGTGGTTTTGGGAAAACAAAAAACTGGAAAATAACGATCCGTCAGAAATTTTTAATATAATAAACATGAGAGAATATTATATTGATAATCAGCATCTTGAGTTCTTTAGCCCTATTGTCTCTCAGTCACAAAGATAGCCGGAAGAGTTTTTAATCCATCACTTTGTAAAGACTTAATTTTCAATGACTAAATTTTGGCTCTGAATCGTTGCGCTTTTGCCAAACCTTAGATGTCACAGTAATTTAATAGTAAACAGTTAAAGATACGTTAGGTGTCATATAATTATTATTGAATACGGGCCTAGGTGCTATTGACCATTGTTTGTCTCTAAAATTATACCATAGGTGATTTTCTTTAGTACTAATATTAGCTGTAATAATTGGATAAGATTTATCATTGCAATTTTCATCAGTACCTATCCACTCTATTACAACAAAAGCGCCTTCAATGGGAAGGAAAACATTTGATTCTGAAATGTTAATTGTATTATTACGCGAAAGATTATTGTTGTCAATTATGTAATTCTCAGTTAACAAATCTTTTCCTGGAAATAAACTATTTTTTTCTTTTTCCAAAACTCTAATTCTTATTTTTGAGGTACATTTACCTCTGTCCTTTATTTGAAAAGTTACAGATTCAATAAATGCAACTCGTTTTCTAGTATTGTTTATGAAAACTGCTAATTGATTCCCTGGACTAAGAATAAATGATCCGTTTCTATCTTTGGAGAAATAACCCAATCTTTCTTTTTGTTTATAACTTATTCTTGACCTAATTACAATTTCATCAATTTGGTAATCATCTTCGATAAGTATTATAATGCTGTCTTTTATAACCACTAATACAGGGATAACTTTAGATGAAAATGCAATATGGGTTAATTTAATTGAGTCAGATAAGTCTAATTTCATTGAAAAATAACCTGAATCATTAGTCGATGTACCAATTCTATTTTGAACAGAAACTATATTTACATATGGTAAAGGAGCGTTGTTTTTATCTCTAACGTAGCCTGATATAATACTTTGTTGACCAAATGAAAGAGATGGATTAATTAATATTATAAAAATAATTAATAAAAAATTAGTTTGATTCATAAATTACTAATTCTAACACATTAGAAAAGCAATGACATAGAATATGTCATTGCTTTAGTACTTTTTTATTAGATACAAACAATAGTTTCGGTATGGCAACTTGTTGATACCGGTATCCAAAATACATAGTTTGTGCCACAGGTCATTCTGTAAGCACAAGTACCATCTGCCCAATCAAAAACACCAGCAGGACTTGGTTCAAATCCCCAAAACTTAGCATTGGCTTTTTGCGAGATTCCAAAAAATAAAATACTCATTAAACCAATAGTCAAAATAATCATCTTTTTCTTCATAAAAAATTAATTTAAGGGTTAATAAAAGCTTCTGTATAAAATGTTTGGTTACCAAAATTACAATTGCCAATAACAATAATTGCTTGCTTTACTTCATTCTCATTTTCATAAATCCTGATACAATAATTAACTAATAAACTATCATTTGGACTTACAACATCGCCAATAAATTTTATGTCAACACAATCACTAGGAGACTCAATAGAAATTATATTAAAGTCAATATTTCCAATGTTTTTTATCCAAAATTGCCCCTCAATTGTTTTTTCTCTTTCAATATGTCCCAGAAATTTCTTTTTGGGAGATAGTTCTATTGCAGTTTTATAAATTGAATCTAAGGCTGCTTGTTCTTCAATTTTTGACAGTAAACTACTATCAATTGGATTCTGCTTTGTCCAGCAAGATGTAAAGATAGCAATGCTTATTACAATAACAAAAATAAATTTATTTTTAATTGCGTTTAGGATTAATATCAATCGCAAATATAATCATTTTTATTAGAGCGTAGGACAACTTCGATTATTGTTGCCAACGGTTTGCGGCTTGGCGATGGTGGGACATTTGAAAAACGTCAGCCCAACCTTTCCACAAAACCAAATAGAATTACAAATGTTGAATTTACAACTGTCTGCCCCACTATTGCCAAACCGCTTGTTGAACTAAACCTCCGGTAGCCCAAATCAGTACCGTTTGCTTATCTTAGTAAAGATATTAAAATCTTTATAAATCATTAAATTATGACAAC
>JBDHYS010000234.1:0-3585 GCA_039811505.1 Paludibacteraceae bacterium
GTTGTTTGGAGGCTTATACTTCTGCAACCGGTGTTGCACGTTCAGCACGTGAAATTCTTGAAATGTCCGATACGGATAGCATTTTAAGAAATATCCCGTTGGATTCCATTACATCAAAAGATGTGTTTGATGCTGCAAATGATGGTGATGAAGTTGCAAAAGAGATTTTTGCTTATACCGGAAAAATTTTGGGAGAAACTTTTGTTGATTTCGTTGCTTTTAGTGCTCCTGAAGCGATTGTTCTTTTTGGTGGCTTAGCAAAAGCCGGTGACCTTATTTTGCAACCTATTACAGAACACATGGAGAAAAATATCCTTCCAATTTGGAAAAATAAAGTTAAGATTTTATTCTCCACTTTGAAAGATGCCGATGCTGCCGTTCTTGGAGCAAGTGCATTGGCTTGGGAAATTTGATAAGGATGTTGATTTTTCAAATATAATTAAGAGGTTGTCTGAAAAATAAAGGCAACCTCTTTTTTTACCTAATTTAGTCAAAATATCAGATGAATTTTAATATTTTTCATTTCCATTTTAAACGTTTTCTTTCAATCTCCGTCTAATAAATAGATGTTTAACAATTAAAATAGATATAAAAATGAAAAAAAGAGGATTAGTTTTAATAATTGGAATTTTAGGATTCGGTTTGATGGTAGGAGCTCAAGGCAGAAATGCAAATCGTTTTGTAGAAAAAAAGGCACCAGCGACTCAACAAAAAGCACAATGTTCAGCTTTGGATCTTAACTTAACAGATGCGCAACGTGTCAAAGTTGAAGAGTTTTACAAAAAAAGAGAAGCTTTGCGTGAAGAGAAATTTGCTAACTTCAAAAATGTGCAACAAACAAATAGGGAAGATAGGCAAAATTCAAGAAAACAATTTCGAGATGAAATGGCTAAATTTAGAGCAGAAGGTGATGTGGAGTTAGAAAAAATTATTGGTAAAGATAATATGACGCTACTTCAACAAAAACGGAGCGAAACGCAAAAAGCGAACAGAGAAAATAAGGGTAGAAGAATGGATAAGAAGAATTGGAAGAAATCAGACCTGTAACAGTTGATTAAATGATTGATTTTGTTGTGGAAAATCCCGATTATTAGAAATAATGATTGGGATTTTTTTTGTTTCAGATTCTAAAAAATTATCCCGACAATTTACAAATGCAAATCATCGGGATGAAAATGTAATGTTATGAAATCGTTTTTACAATCCTTTTTCTAACAACAATGTCCGAGTCGGTTGATCACAAACTTCTGTGGGTCCAAAATATTGAATCGGACCAGGATAGATAAAGTCAGAATCTCCGTCAGCCCATTTATTACGATATTGTGTGAAGAATTTGTACGGTGTACCTTCTAAATCTACCAATGCTTTTTGAATCACAGGTTTCATTTTTCCGTGTCTTCTCTCCATATTCATCATCATTGTGATAGGAACGCCTCCGGCTTGCCAGTTTTCAGCATCATCAGTCAAGTTTCTTACGGAAGCCATATAACCTGTTTTTCCTTCAGCAATTAAAACAGAAGCCGTAATTCCCAATGAATAGGTGTAATCTGCATCAAAATTGGAAGGAATTGCACAGCGTCCTTCGTAACCAAAGAAGTGATTGATAGAAGCAAATTTCCCTTTGTATTTTCCTTCTGCTTTTAGTTGAGCCAATCGTTTTGCAACCATTTCGATTAACAGTTTTTCAGTTTCAATCAGTGAAACTTGTACGTTTCCGTGTGGATCTCTATCGAGTGTAAGTTGGTGAGCGATGTTTTTTGGTAAACTTCTATACACTGTTCGGCTTTCGTCGCTTAGCACACTTTTAACGTACTCTCTTTGTTCGTCAGAAGAATGAAGTGCTGAAAAATCTTCGTTTTCAGCAAGTACATCATTTAATTCAGAAATAAGTTTTTTCATAGCAGGAATAAATTCAATTAATCCTTCCGGAATTAAAATTGTACCAAAATTCAATCCGTGATTAGCCCTGTTTACGATTACAGTAACAATTTCTTCTACAATATCGTTAAGAGTTTTGTTTTTAGCCTCTATTTCTTCTGATATTAAAGCGATATTTGGTTGGCTTTGAAGTGCACATTCCAAAGTTATGTGTGATGCAGAACGTCCCATCAATCGGATAAAATGCCAATATTTTTTTGCAGAACTTGCGTCTCGTTGGATGTTTCCAATCAATTCTGAATAAACCTTACAAGCTGTATCAAAACCGAAAGAAGTTTCAATCATTTCGTTTTTTAAGTCGCCGTCAATTGTTTTTGGACAACCGATTATTTGGATATCAACATCGTGTTGTTTGTAGTATTCTGCTAAAACACAAGCATTTGTATTGGAGTCATCACCGCCAATAATTACGATTGCGTTGATTCCTAATTTTTTACAAATTTCTGCTCCTTTTTCAAACTGCCATTCTTCTTCTAATTTCGTTCTTCCGGAACCGATGATATCAAAACCGCCCGTATTTCTGTATTCGTCAATCACATTGGAAGTTAATTCAATGTATTTATGATCCACCAATCCAATTGGTCCATCAGAAAATCCATAAAGTTTGCTGTCAGGATTTAATTTCTTTATTCCGTCAAAAATACCACAAATTACATTGTGCCCGCCCGGAGCTTGACCACCGGAAAGAATAACACCCACATTTTGAGCTTTGTGATCATTAGCCTCACCTGCTTCAAAGGATATTAACGGCATTCCGTACGTATTTGGGAAAAGATTTTTAATATCTTCTTGATCGGCAACTGATTCTGTTTTGTTTCCTTCTACAAGTTTTACATTGCTTTGCAATGCTTTCGGAACTTTTGGCTGATAACTTGCCCTTGCTATTTGAAGCGGGCTTTTAGTCATTGGTTTCATTCTATTTTTCATATTTTATTGATAATGAGTTCGTTTTATTTAATCGCAAATTGTCGCAAAAATAGTAAAATTTATTAAGAAATAAAAACCATTTTGATATATTGTGCGTAAATTTTCAAAAGCTATTTTCTTGAAGTAACATCAAAAAAACGAGGTTTTTGGTGCTTGGATTTCAAAATTCAACAAATTTAAAAGGAAATTAGACAAAAGTAAAGTCTAAAAATTGATTTTCGAGTTTATCGGAACAAAAATTTAAGTGTCATTGTTTAAATGATTGTAATTTTGGCTCATTATCAGTTAAAAAATCAACCAATGAAAAAAATGAAAAAAATCTTTTTATTAACCACTTTTATGGTTCTTGTGTTTTCAACTTTTGCACAAAAAGAACTTGAAGTGATAGGTAAAATTGTTGACACTGAAGGTTATGAGGCAATCGGAGCTTCGGTGGTAGTAAAAGGTACAAAATTAGGTACCGTATCAAATGTAGAGGGAAATTATTCCATTAAAGTTCCTGATGGAAAAAATGCAGTTCTTGTGTTTTCTTACGTAGGAATGGAATCGCAAGAAATCTCTGTAAACAATCAGCACATTATTAACGTGAAACTTACTCCAAAATCTACAATGCTCGAAGAGGTTGTTGCTGTGGGTTATGGCACCATGAGAAGAAGGGATATTACAGGTTCTGTATCGTCTGTAGATACAAAAGAATTAGAAAAAGTTCCCGTGTCAAGT
>JBDHYS010000235.1:0-3570 GCA_039811505.1 Paludibacteraceae bacterium
TTGGAGCGTTGTTTGTTCTATTGGTACCATTTTTTTAGCTCCGTTCGTAATTTTCTCCACAAAAAGTTTTTTACTCACACTAATTTCATTTGTAGATGGTGTAATTTCATCAATATTTTGGTAATATTGCCAATAAATTGCACCCCACGAAATTCCGTTTTTATTGTTGCTCGTGGCAGATATTTTTCCAAAATTCTCGTTAATTTTCTCGGTAGGAATTGTTTCTTTCCAATAAGCTGTACCTGCGGTTGCTTTTGAAGTTTTAATTGTTTCATTCCCAATTTTCAATTCCACCTTTCCCTCTTCGCTTAGCCAATTTGAACCGTAATTGAGCAACGAATAAACCGCATTGAGCGTGCTGATCGGAGAATCCCAAACGTGTGTCTGTTTTTGTCGGAGCAGCCAAATTTTCATTTCATCTACATCTGATTGCGATTTTTTTATTTCATAAAAAGCCTCCATAATAGCTGTTTGAGTCGAAATAGGACGTTGATGCCAAAACCAACTGCTTTTATTTGCATTCCAATACATTCCAAGATCGTCTGTTTTCATTGCATTTTCACGAATGGAAAGCAAAATTTCATTTGCCAATTTGGTATTTCCATTTCTGAAAGCCACCGTAGCCATCATTGCTTTGCCGTATAAACTCCAATTTGTCCAATATTTTTCAGATTGTGAAGTGTAATATTTCACAGCTTCTTTTGCCGATGAGTCGATTGAAATGGTTGGAAACTCTGAACGCAAATGAAGATAAAAAAGCTGAATATTGGATATTGTTTGCTCTTTCAAATAGTTTTTATTCCATTTTTTTAATTCAAAAAAATCTTTTGCAATTTCCAAATCCAAATAGTGTATCGCTTTGTTTACGCTTTCCCAAATTTGATGATTTTCAGTGATGTTTTCATCGGTTAATTTATATAATCGTGCAATGTTCAATAAAATTTCTTGCGTAATGTATCTGTTTTCGGGCATTCCTTGATACCACGAAAAGGAGCCGTTTTTATTTTGCAGGCTTAGCAGTTTTTTTTGAAAATCCTCAAACTGATTTTTGGTGTAATTTGTATCAAACAACAATCCTAATGCCTGTTTTTGCTCGGTTTCGGTTTTTGCATCCATTATCCAAGGCGTTTCGTCAAGTAAGATGTTTTTTAATTCTTCGTTCTTTTGCAGATTGGAAAGAAGTGTTTTGTTTTCACCACTTTCTTGTTTCCATTTTTGAAAAGTAGCTGCAATAGTCGGATTGGACATGGCAATATAATTTCCTAATTTATTAGCATAAAGTCCTGTTAAATAGTCAATTGAACTTTTGTCGTCTGTTTGCATAATATTTGGCAAAGATTGTACAGCATACCAAGTTGGATTTCCGGAAAATTCAATTACGAAATTTTTCGTATCCACTTTTTTCCATTTTTCAATAAAACTGTCGAAAGTGAATTGCCGGTTCTCATTGGGACGAAGTGTCATTGTTTTACTTTCTGTTACAAGAATTTTATCGGGCAAAATGGGCAAAAATCGCTGTTCGCCATCTGAAAAATGATCTGTTTGAGCTGAAATTTTTACAATTAACAAATCCATTCCTTTTAGATTTTCGATATCCCAAGAGAATGATTTTGTGGCATTGGATTCAATCAGCGATTCGCTTTTTGTCGTGAAAGTTTGAATAATTTTATCTGTTTCAGGATGGATAATTTCCAAACTTACAGTTGGTTGCTGTGGCGAGTCGCTTAGATTTGTTACTGTGGCGACAAGCTTTATCTTGTCAGATTCACGCACAAAACGGGGTAAATTGATTGTTGTCATCAATGCTTTTTGCGTAACGGCTTGAAGTTCGTTTTGTCCAAAAAATAAATCTTTAGTGTGTGCAAGCATTTTCACATTCCATCGCGTTAAACTCTCAGGAGCAACAAACGTAACTTTTATGTTTCCATTTTCATCTGTGCGAAGTTGTGGATAGAAAAAAGCGGTTTCATTGAAATTTGTCCGAATCGTAGGTTTTTGAATTGTTTCTGTTGCTTCATTTTGTCTTTTTTCATTGGAAAATTCCATTGCTGAATCTTCTTCTATTTCTGCTCGGTCAAGTTGTACTGCCGAATTCATTGCAAACGCTTTTCCTGCAAGTCTTCTTGTTGTTCCTGTTCTAAAATTTGTGGAATAACCAAAATTATTGCTGTTAAACCTAAAATCAATAAATCGGTCAAATTCATACGGTTTCACGGTCAAATAATTCTCCCTAAAATAATCGGATGAACTTTGCGATTCGTTTAATCCTTTCATTGTCCAAGGCGGTAAAAATATTTTTCGTTCTTGATACGTTGGGTTAAAATTCCAAATATGCGGTTTTAATTCATCTAACGAAGCATCAAACATAGAAAGCAACAATTCTGCTTCTTTTTTCTCTTTCAACAATTCCGAAATGTGAATTGTCCATTCAACTTGCTCATTTGGTGCGAGTTTGTCTCTGAAAGCAGCAATAGAAGGCGTAATATTTTTATCGTTTTTTTTCAGTGTCAGGTGAATTTGCTCAGTGAAAAATTGCTCGTCTTTTACAAAAGAAAATTGCACAACAATTTCATCACCATATTCTTGCTTAAACGGAATTTCAAACAGTTTGATTTCGTTATTAAAACGAATCCAATTTTCTTCCAAAACAGTATTTCCTTTTATTATTTCGTATAAAACGGAGCTATTTTCAGTGGAAGTTCCAAAATAAATCCTCGCTTTTTCGTCCACATTTAACGTTGTGTTTTCAGTTGAAATCCACTTATAAGTTTTGATTGGCGGACGCTTTTCTTTCGCATCGTATAAGATAAAATTGGACGCACTTTCTATTTCATTTCCTCTGTTATCGGTGGTAGAAAGAACAAGTTTATACATTCCGGAGCGATAATTTTTTAGCGGAATTTCTACTTTTTCTTTTGAATTAAACGTTCCGCTTTTCTCAATTTTCATCTCTTTCAATGCACCATTTTTCCCTATTTTTTCCACATAATCAGTTCCATTTTCTAATGAAATCAGTTTGTAACGAACATCGGAAAAAACAGTTTCTCCATTCAATGTTTGCACCAACGTTTCAATTTTCAGCGGACTGCTTTTTTCAACTTTATCATTGATTGATGTGGTGATAAACAGCGATTTGTCGCCCACAGAAACAAGTTGAATTCCTTGTTGTGTTTCTCCTTTCATATCCGTTACGTCAGCCACAATATGATAGGTGTAAAACTCATCTTTTGTTGTAAAAGGAGATTGTCTTTTTGCCTCTTTTTGGGGTGTAAAATGGATTTTAAAAACTCCATTTTCATCTGTTTCTGTCGTGGCTGATGCAATTATTTCATTGGGTAGATTGGGGAAAAACCACCTTAAAAAATGGGGTCTTCTTTCAATTTTATAACTTACTTTTGCGTTGGAAATGGCAAAATCGGCATACGATTTTACTTCTCCTTCGATGGTTACATTTTCTCCAAATCGAACTTCGGACGTTGGTTTTTCAATTTTTACTTCAAATGTGGGTCGTTTGTACGATTCAACCGAAAAATGGGTATAAAAATTTCCTGCTGAAAGATTATAAATTCC
>JBDHYS010000236.1:0-3553 GCA_039811505.1 Paludibacteraceae bacterium
TTTGGTGAAGAAAAATTTTTCTTTGAGAAAGAAAAAGCCAAACCAAAAACAAATGAAATACAATTTGAATAAAAAAGACATAAACACAATGATAGAATACACGAAATATACCGATAGCGAAAGACCTACTCATTCAAAAAAGGAAAACCTGATTGATTTTTTGTATAAGAATTTAGAGAATTATGGCGACCCGAAAAATGACATCAAAAAATGTATTGAATACACTCTTTCTGATGACAAGTCAAAAGGTGGAATTATAATTACTGCAGAAGAAAACCACGAAATAATCGGTTGCGTAGTAACAAACGAAACCGGAATGAAAGGCTATATCCCCGAAAATATTCTGGTATATATAGCCACACACAGCAAACACAGAGGAAAAGGCATCGGGAAAAGCTTAATGCAACACGTTATCGAAAGTACAGATGGCAATATAGCGCTACATGTCGAGCCTGACAATCCTGCTCGTTTTCTCTACCAAAAATTAGGTTTTACAAATAAATATCTCGAAATGAGATTAATCAAAGAATAACAAATAAAAACATAAAACACTCAAATGGAAGCTTTTAGCGAAGAATTCATCGTATCTATCCATCGGTTTTGGAACCAGCTGGTAGAAAAAATTCCCGGATTATTGCTGGCAATACTTATTATTACCATCGGTATTTTGTTATCGAATATCATTTCCGGTTTTATAAAACGCACTTTTTTCAAAAAGACCAAAGACCCCATCATGTCAAGCTTTTTGACCAAAGCCATCAAATTGATATTAATTATCATCGTGATTATGTTTGCTTTGCAAATCGTGGGATTAGATAAAGTAGCTACCGGTTTGTTTACCGCAACAGGTATCGTGGGGATAGTACTCGGGTTTGCATTCAGAGACATTGGCGAGAACTTTATTTCGGGCGTTATTCTCTCGTTCAACAGACCCTTTGATATGAATGACACTATTTTGGTAGGCGATATTTTTGGTGTTGTCAAGAGTATGGAATTTCGTTATACGAAACTGAAAACATTTGACGGAAGAGATGTGTATGTCCCCAATAGCGATATTCTAAAAAAAGCTTTTTACAACTACACCGAAGATGGATTTTTCCGCATGGACTTCGTTGTCGGAATTGATTACGAAGACGATATCGAAGCTGCCAAAAACCTGATTTTAAGCGTAGTGACTAAAACTGAAGGAGTGGTAGAAGATGAAAGTCACGAAAGCATCGTAACAGCAGACGAACTCTCGGTGAGCACAGTTAACCTGAAAGTGTACTTTTGGGTCAAAACAATGGAATACCGTAAAGGCGCGTTGATTATCAAAGGAGATGTAATTGGAAAAGTGAAAGACGCGCTTATCAAAAACAAATTCAATATGCCTGCCGATATTACAGAAATCAAATTATACGGAAGCCAAACTTCCATTCCCGTTGAAATTAAGCATACAATCACAAAATAAAAAAATGGCTTATATTACATTAGACATAGCTAAACTGAAATATAATTACGAATTTATTGACAAACTTTTCAAAAAAAACAACATCGAATGGTCGGTAGTAACGAAACTTCTTTGCGGTAACAAAGAATTTCTACAAGCACTTTTAGATTTGGGTGTGCGGCAAGCGAGCGATTCTCGCGTAACCAACCTTCGGATATTAAAAAACTTAAATAAAGAAATCGAAACCATTTACATAAAACCACCTGCCAAAAGCAATATTATAAGCGTTGTGAAATATGCCGACATCAGTATGAACACCGAAGTTCGTACCATCGAGCTACTATCGGCCGAAGCGAAAAAACAAGGCAAAACGCATAAAATCATCATCATGGTAGAACTTGGAGAACTTCGCGAAGGGGTAATCGGCGAAAAATTGCTGTCGTTTTACAAAAAAATTTCGACTCTCGACAATATCGAAATTATCGGAATTGGTTCTAATTTGTCCTGCTTATACGGCGTATTGCCTGATCAAGACAAACTGGACGAGTTGATACGCCACAAAGAAGCGATTGAAACACGTTTCGGAAAAAAAATAAAATACCTTTCCGGCGGTTCTTCGGTTACGATGCACCTTTTGCTGGAAAATTCCCTGCCAAAAAAAATCAACCATTTCAGGGTAGGTGAAACATTGTTTTTCGGAACGGACGTTTACACCGGACTTAATCTTAACGCGCTGCATAACGATATCTTGAATTTATATTGTCAGATAATCGAGATACAAGAAAAACCCATGGAACCGGAAGGCGATTTCGGAACCAACCTGGAAGGAAACTCTTACAACGTAAATGAAGATTTAATTGGTATGACGGGAGTAAGAGCAATTATAGACATAGGTCTGCTGGATGTAGATCCGCAACATCTAAGACCAATAGATGAGAATGTAAATATCGTGGGGGCTACTTCTGATATGATTGTGGTAAATCTGGATGATGTAAAGAGAAAATACAAAGTAGGCGATTTTATTGAATTTGGTTTAGACTATTACAGCACACTAAAATTGCTAAATTCAAAATATGTAGATAAAGTAGTGGTATGAAACTCAAGGGAATGACTTAAATATCTGAATTTCTATAAATCACATTTAACGCTCCATATTCCTATTCCGAAGCATCAGGAAGGTGGATAGTGGCAGATACGAATAATTTTAAACTGATGAAATATACAATAATTGGGATGAATAGTACCGGCAGATCATTATGTATCAAATTAGACAAAATGGGACATGATGTTATTGGTATGGCGATAAATGACAAAGAATTTGAATTAACAAATGATATTTCTTCCGTGCAAATTGTTCAGCTAAAAAACGTTCCTTTGAAAAATCTCCGGTTTTTGAAAAAAGCGGAAGCCGTAATAGTCATACTCGAAGAAGGTATCAGCAAAAAAAGCAAATCGATTATCAGTAAAATATTAAGCAAGATTAGGACGAAAAAGATATTAATTCATTCCGGAGATGAAATGACTTCTGATATTTTGAAAATTTTAAACGTAGAAGATGTTTCATTGGATGAAGAAACTAAGCATTTCATTCTCAAATCATTCCATTATTAAAAAAAATGAATATCCGTGTGATAACCCAAACACTATTTTATATTCGATTTTGACATAAAATGGTTCGGTGCTACGCACCTTTATAGCTTATTTCAAATGCAATGCTACCAATGGTTAGGTGCTACGCACCTGTAAGTAAAGTTGCAGAGCAACGTACCCTTTGTAGGACTATAATTCAGCATTCTGATATAGGTGCGTAGCACCGAAACATAAACCAACGTGAGACTGGGTAATGATACGGATATTCAATTAAAAAAAACAATTCAAAAAAGAATAATTATTCCTAAAGTGTCCTAATAGTTGAAATTTTAATTTGAGATAGGGTCTAACCGCTCCAAGCGGTTTGACCCGTTGCTGAAAAACGCATCTATCCCGAATGTCGGCATGGATGCTATGGCTCTCATCAATATTTTAGGACACTTTGCGGACAATCAAACAAAAAAGAAATATGAAAATCATCATTATAGCAAACAGACTACCTGTTAACGTACAAAAGAAAAACGACAAAATTAC
>JBDHYS010000237.1:0-3544 GCA_039811505.1 Paludibacteraceae bacterium
TATGAATATTGTCTTTTACCATATTCATCTCCACAATGTTCTTCCCAGAGCCGGGATAACGAACATTTTTTAAAGCATCTAAAATTAAATTTGGATAGAGTGTCATGTTTTTTGTGTGTAAGTTAAATTCTTCTTTCACGTTTGAAACTTCTGTAAGAATCGTATTCGATTTCAATATCGGGTCCTATTAAATCGGCTTTTTTGGTGGGTTGAAAGGAGATATATTTGATTGTAATTCCTCTTTCCAACCACTGTTTTTCATAATATGTTTTGATTTCTAAAACGGGATCAAGCGTTGCTTTTGAATAAATATCTTCATCAACACTCTTAATCGGAAAATTATTTACCTCAATCATCGCTTTTGTATAGGTAAACATAAAATTACTGTCCGTTTTGAGATGAATTAATCCTTCTGATTTTAAAAATTTCTGATAAATGTAGATAAAATTTGTTGCTGTGAGTCGTTTTGTCGTTTTTTTCATTTGTGGATCGGGAAAAGTGAGCCAAATTTCATCTACTTCGTTTTCTTCAAAAAAATGGGCAATCATTTCAATGTCGGTTCGGATAAATGCCACGTTTGATAATTTTTCTGCCAATGCAATTTTTGCACCGGTCCACAATCTTGCCCCTTTTATATCAACTCCAATAAAATTTTTATGTTCGTATTTTTTCGCTAATTCAACTGTGTATTCACCTTTTCCACAACCCAATTCCAATACGATTGGATGCTCGTTTTGAAAGAAATCTTTTCTCCAATTTCCTTTTAGATCAAATTTTTCTCCGTTTACTATCTGGCTTGAAGCCACTTGAAAAACGTGTGAAAACGTTTCTAATTCGGCGAATTTAGCCAATTTGTTTTTTCCCATTCTGTTATTCTACTACTTTTTCTATCCGAATGCCAATTTCTTTAATTCCTTGCAGCAACGAATCACTCATTCCATGTTTCACATCGAGATGATAAAATCCACTATCCGAAAAAGCTATGTTTTGTTCGTGAAGAGTTGTTATCTCTTTTATTGATTTTCCTACTCCAATTCTATTCCCGAATGGATCGGATAATTTTATCTCTAACGTATCATTTTGTAAAAAATTTTCTCTGTTTTTTAGCGAAAGCAGTAACCACATATTTTGATAAAGATATTTCTCATCGTGTCTGAGATGAAGATATACATTGTACAAATCGTTTTCGTTGCTAGTTTTAAAGTCAAAAGCGAGCAAACTATCTTTGTGCCAACCCGATTTTGGAACTTGTTGGTACTTAAAATAGACATCATTCTGGTTGCAACTAAAAAATAATATAATCAGAATGGAAAAAATAATTAGTTTAAAACTCTTAATTCCCATTATTTCTGTTGTCTTTCGGTTTTCTCCGTTTCGATTTGTTGGGTTTTGTCTGTTTGTTGTCAAATCTTGTTACACTATCTTGACCCACTACATTTTCATAATTTGTGTGGTTTTTCTCTTCCGCTTTCGTCTCAATAAGTTCCAATTTTGAAGGTGTCATTCCTCTTTTGTTCATTGTGATTATCTCTTTCACTCGCTCAACAGGAATGCTCGCTAAATTGACAGGATAGTTTTTATCGGTCGAATAAGTGTAAATTCCACCAAAAACATCGGATTTGAAATAGTAATAAACACCGTCTTTTGTGTGTAATTCAATCTCTTTCGATGGAAAATCTTTTTGTGCATCAACATAAGTGTCCACTTCAAAATTAAGGCAGCATTTTAGTTTTCCACATTGTCCGGCTAATTTTTGAGGATTGAGGGAAATGTCTTGCTGGCGTGCAGAATTGGTTGATACGGTGTTGAAGTTAGTCATCCATTTGGAGCAACAAAGTTCTTGTCCACAAGGGCCAATCCCTCCAATTCTTCCTGCTTCTTGTCGCGCCCCGATTTGCTTCATCTCAATGCGCACGTGAAATGTCTCAGCAAAAACTTTAATCAGCTGTCTAAAATCAACTCTCTCATCGGCTATGTAATAAAAAATTGCTTTATTTCCATCTCCTTGATATTCCACATCGCCAATTTTCATATTAAGACTCATACTTTCAGCAATTTGCCTCGATTTAATCATCGTTTCGTCTTCTTTGATTTTTGCCTCGTGGTATTTTTCCATATCGGTTTCACGCACTTTTCTGTACACTTTTTTTAGCTCAAATTTCTCCATATCAATGTTGTTTTTCTTCATTTGAAGAAGAACAAGTTTTCCTGTAAGTGTAACTTCTCCGATGTCGTGTCCCGGACTTGACTCTACGGCAACCATATCGCCTTTAAATATTTCCAACTTATTCACATTGTGATAATATCCTTTTCGCGTATTTTTAAATTGAATCTCTACAAAATCACCTGAATCGATTGGTTCGGGCAAATCACTCAACCAATCAAAAACACTCAATTTCTTTGTGGAGGAACCACAACCGCTTGCTCGCATCGTGCAACCGCCACATCCTCTTTGTATAGTAGTTTCCATAACTTTTCAATAATTAGTTTTTACCTTTTTAATAGCATAATGATTTTTAATACTAAATCAAAAAAAACCATCTTGGCATTGGTGTTTTGCTCGATTTGTCGTTCTGCTAAACCTAATTCCATCACCAAATCTTCCACATTTCGCTCATTGATGAAAGGCGAAAATTTTGAAGAAAAATCTTTTTCGTAATCTGTCATATAATTCAAAGCAGATTCCTTTAGATTGAAAATATAATTTTCACGCACCATATTTTGAGCGTATGCAAGAAATTGTTTTTGTCTTTCGCGTCCCACATCCGAAGAAGCCATTTCGTCCGACCATTTTTTCAATATTTGTAAAGATTTGTGGTCTTTCTGGTTCCCAACTTTCCACGCCAAACGCATTATTTCAGCAAAACGATCAAAATTACTTTGAATTTCTTTCCCTTCACTCAGCAATTTTTCGGCTCTCAAATAACTCCCTTTTGCAATTCGAGAGGCATTTTGTATCTCAATTTCAGTTCGGTTTGTATGCTTTTTTCTTAATGCAGCAACAATTGTATCTTCCTCGATTAGCGGTATTTTAACCGGTTGAGCACGCGATAAAACAGTTGAGATAATTGCGTCTGGTTTGTTTGAAACCAATAAAAATACGGTAAGCGGAGGTGGTTCTTCCAAAATTTTAAGAACTTTGTTGGAACAAGATTCGTGCATAAGTTCCGGAAGCCAAATAATCATCACTTTGTACGGACTTTCATACGTTTTTAAACTCAATTTCCGAATTATTTCCGAACTTTCGTTGGAGTAAATCATTCCTTGTTTTGCTCCATCGCCTATTTTTTCATACCAATCATTGACACTGAAATAGGGGTTTTTTAGAAATATTTCTCGAAATTCTGTTATAAAATCATCACTCACAACCGATTTTTGTTGTGGCGGTTTTATGACAGGAAAAACAAAGTGAAGATCCGGATGAGCTAATTGGTTATATTTCAGGCAGGAAGGACATTTTCCACAAGCATCGGTTTCTGTCCGTTCTGAGCATGAAATATACTGAGCATAAGCAATTGCTAATGCTAATTTGCCAACACCTTCA
>JBDHYS010000238.1:0-3531 GCA_039811505.1 Paludibacteraceae bacterium
GTAACCGTTCTATTTTGCAAATCAATCAGATGTAAACTTTTGTAGGAATCAACATTCAATTTCTTTAAAGTAAGTATATAATCGGTATCATTATTCGGAACGAAGCTTAGGACACTTCCATCAATTGTGTTCTTGGTGCTAACTTGCATTGGACCATCAGAAGTGGGTGCAAAAATAAACGCAGTGGAAGTTCCAAAGAATTTTCTACCGTCCCAACCGTTATCAAAACCTTCGGTTGTCCCTTCTTTCTCTAAAAGCCACACATTATCTACTGTAGATTTACTTTCTAATGTGATTTGCAATCCTCCAACTGCACTTGCAGACGAAGAATCATCGTTTCCTTTTACCAATTGTGGTTTACTGTTTGGAATTACCTGGTTTTTTTGATTTTGATAACGATAATTAAGCGTAACATTAGCACCTGTTAAATTATACGACATTTCCGCATCAGTAAATTTTAATAAAAATCCTTGCATGGAGGGAATTTGATTGTTCCAAATAAGAGACGCTGCATTTTGAGGAATAGACAAGTAATTTCCTGCAGATGTTTGATTATCTACAGAAACAATCGAACCACCCGTCCAATCGTAAAAACGACCGGTATTGTATAAATAGACTGTTTTTTCTACAATTTCGGGAAAATTAATGGCGTCAATATTGATAGCGGAAGCGTATGAATTTCCGAATATATTAAAACCTAAACCATAGCGAGTATTAACGCCAGAAGCATTGGTAACTTCGGGTGCTTTACGAGTCAAACTTAATGTTTGGTTGTCATACACTAACTTTCCGGTAATAGCATACTTTTTTGCAACATCTTGCGTAATTTCATATCCATTAAAAGCAGTCAATGTACTTTCATTATTTAAATCTTCCCATTTTGCATAAAATGTAGAAGGTTTGCCTCCATCAACAGTTCCGTTGAAATCTTCCCTGTATTTTCGCAAGTAGGCATCAGAAAAAGCGGGATTAGCTACAACCGAAGCAACCGGAACACCAAAATATTGCCAATGATAACTTGTGGTAAAAGTTTGCCCCGAAGTAGGACTACCAGAAATATTATCTGTCCATGTGTTCTCTGCTCCTTTATATCCTTTTGCATACATTTCCACTGTAGCGTACACATCTGTTTGTTTAGGCAGTGAAGCGTGATTTTGTCTTCTTGGATTGAGCAATAAACTTCCATTTGCATCCGTACTATTTGCTTCAATCACTATTTTTGATGGATCAGTACTGTTACTGCCTATCAAGACTGCTCCTGTAACCATAAGATGTGCATTAGCAGGAATAATCAGATTTTTTCCCGATTCATTTTTAATATTTCTGACTACTTTTGTATTATCCGCTCCGGCGGGCACAACTAAATCGTTTGTAGGCGATGCGTCGTATACAATATTCTCAACATGATTCGGGACAACACCGCCAATCCAATTTCCTGCAGTTTCCCAAGTTGTGTTAGTTGTTCCTTTCCAAGTAAATGTTTCCCATGGTGCATCCTTTGTTACAAATCGCCTACCAGAATTATTATTGTTTCTCTCACCAACTGTAAAATAAGCATCGTCGGATACGTTAGGTGAATCTTCCGTTTGCAATGAATAGGTTTTCCAATTCGTCCATGTTTCATTAGCATTGTCTGCTATAATAACTTGAAATTCGGTATCTTCTATATCCTCAAAATGAAACACATAATATCTATCCGTACCATCATCTTTGTATTTGATTGGTTTTGTGAAGACGCCTGCACCATTTTCTATCCTCCAACGATAAAATCGAATATTTTCCCAATTTCCAACTGAATATGGAACTCTTGCTCTTACAATATAATCAGGATAAGGGACATAAATTGATTCCGTTTTTTCAGACGAACTTCCATCTTTTGTCGCAATCACTTTAAACTGATAGTTTCCGGGAAGAACCGGTGTGTATTTATCATTTGCAAGTTGTACAAATTCTTTATCAATCGGAGATTTTACGTAATAAGTAACCGTAGGATTATCCATTCCAGTTGTTGATGAAGTTAAAGTCATCTCATACGTTATCAGTGCTGTGCTTGGAAGTGTAAGAGTGGGACCATTCGTCCTTGTAAATTTTGCTTTATAACCAGCACTATTTGAATCATATACCGTACTCTGCCCTCCGGGAACCATACTTGTATAAGTACCACCACTATTAATTTGCTTTTTTGACATTACCACTTCAAAAGTGTAAGTATGCGTGCCCTCAATATTGGCTAAAGCTAAAACATCGATATTAGCATCCGATTTCTGATATATATAATTATTTCCACTTTTATATGTTTGGTTTGTTAATCCGATATTAGACCATCCACCCGGCGTAGAACCTTCTTTATAAACTCTGTAATAAATATTAAAAGATGTATAGTCATAATAGTCTCCACCATCAGCCCACGCATTACCTGCACCTCCATTAAGAATTAGAGAATTAGGTGTTCCTAAGTTATAGTCATTAAAGTAAGTATTATTTATCCAACCACCGTTTGTCCAACCTTCATTATTTAACCTATACAAATAAGCAGCATCACCATCTTTTGATACAGACACAACACTTGTTGCCCAACCAGCACCAGCCGTCGCTACTCCACTAAAAGCAAGTAACACGATTAATAATATGTGAATTTTTTTCATATTTTTAAGAATATTATACTATATCCAAAATGTCGCTTACAAAAATGAAGCCATTTTTTTGTATGAACTACATAAACTGTTTGTATAGTTTAATTAACTCACAAAAAACCAATTAAGTAAGTAAAATTTAATTTAGTGCAAATATAAATAAATAGAAAGTGAATATAAAAAGAATTAGCCACTAAAGTGACGATTTTCTTTTGCAAACGTTTGCAATTTTTAATACATTTTCAATGTGGTTTTTAAAAATCGATTGAAATCAAAATAACTGTTAGATTACATATTATTTTATACCATTTTTCATTTTTTAGGATTTGAATACATTATTAACTCGCAAAAAATGTGTACATTTGCAGGCAATATTTTTCATAGGTAATAAACTCATTTTCTTAACACAACAACTCTTTCTATGTCATTTATTGTAGATAAAATCCAGTTTGAAGGTTTCACCTTCGATGATGTTCTTTTGGTTCCCGCTTATTCTGAAGTTTTACCACGCAATGTTGATTTAACGTCCCGATTTTCAAGAAATATCGAATTGAAAATTCCGATTCTTTCTGCCGCAATGGACACGGTTACAGAAGCAAAAATGGCAATTGCTATAGCTCGTGAAGGCGGAATGGGAGTTATTCATAAAAGTATGTCGATTATTGAACAGGCTAAGCAGGTTTCAATTGTGAAACGTGCCGAAAACGGTATGATTTCCAATCCCATCACAATAGAAAAAGGTGCCACAGTAGGAAAGGCATTGAATTTGATGGCAGAATACAAAATTGGAGGAATTCCGGTGGTGGACGAGGAGGGTTATTTGGTAGGAATTGTTACCAATCGTGATTTGCGTTTCCAACGAAACTTAGAAGAGCTGATTGACAATGTGATGACAAAA